>NZ_JAGQDN010000006.1:0-233758 GCF_021270385.1 Brevibacillus sp. AF8
GACTCAAAATCGTGAGGGAAACCGTGGGGGTTCAAGTCCCTTCACCGGCACCATACATTTACAAGCTAACCCTGAATGTCAAGATTTCTTGATGATTGGGGTTTTTTTCTGCTTTGATATGAGCATAGTGTAGAGGGGAAATAGACAACTTGTGTAAGTAACAGGTCGAGGTGGTTGAGGTGTTTTATAAGCTACAAGACAAGCCGCCAATGGGGGTTACGACGCTATCCGTATTACAATGGATGATCGTAACTGTTTCCAGCAGTGTGGCGGTACCATTAATGATTGGAGATATGTACGGCTTGCAGGCTGATGAAATTGGAAAGCTGATGCAGCAGACCATGTTTTACATCGGACTCGCGTCACTACTGCAAGTATGGATTGGACACCGCTATCCGATGATTGAAGGTCCGGCTGGACTATGGTGGGGGATCTTTATCATTTTGGCTCAGCTCGGAACGAGCATGGGTCTTCATCCACAAGAAATTGGTCAATCCTTTCAAGTAGGTATGATATTAGCTGGTCTACTCTTTTTCATTTTTGGCTTATTAGGCTGGATTGGCAAATTACAGAAGTGGTTTACGCCGTTGGTTTCAGGTACGTATATGATTTTGCTTGCTGTTTCTTTGTGTAGTAACATTCTCACGGGCATGCTTGGTATTGGTTTTCAGCATTCAAAAGAGGTACAGCCGGGAGTAGCACTTGTGTCCATAGGGATTGTAGCCCTTGTTGTCTTCATTATGCGGACGAAGCGATTCTCCAGTTTTGCCGTTTTGTTTGGTATGGTTGGAGGCTGGATCGTGTACGCGCTTCTTGGATGGACAGAACCAGTTCGACCTACTGAACAATTGCTTTCATGGCCTTCTATTTTCTTTTGGGGACCTCCACGTTGGGATTGGGGCGTTGTATTAACGAGTATGCTGACAGGATTCGTTCTGTTGACAAACCTCATGACGAGTTTGTCGGTCATGGGAAAAGCGACAGATACAGTGCCTACTGAAAAGCAGTACAATCGCGGTGGTATTTTTACAGGGGTATCCCATTTTCTGTCAGGCTTGAGCGGTGTGGTAGGTATGATTCCACTTTCCTTGGCCGCAGCGGTTATTCAAACCACAAAAATGGCTTCGCGCCTGCCATTTGTGATAGCAATGCTAGGGATGATGCTGATTGGGCTGATTCCCACTGTTGCCCATTTTTTGGCGGCTTTGCCTACTCCAGTGGCATATGCGGCGATGTTCATTTCCTATACGCAACTGCTGGGCTTCGGGTTGAAGGATTACGTGAATGTGAAGATGGACGAACGTACGATTATTATTGGGGGTAGCTCGCTATTGGTTGGGATCGGAGTTATGTTCGTACCGGCTGTAGCTTGGCAGAAACTTCCTGCATTAGCAAGCTTCTTATTCGGCAATGGCTTATTGCTCGGAGTTATTGTGTGTCTGGTCCTGGAACATATCGTTTTTAGAAAAAAGGAAGAAGATAGCGTAAAAAAAGACGGCCAGGCTGCATGACGGGCCGTCTTTTTTTCTTAGGCAGTAACAATAGAGGAGTGAGTCAGCTCGCCGCCGTTGATTTCCGTAAACATGCGACCAACTGAACCTACAATTTCTTCTTTTTTAGATTGTTCCATTTTTTCATGGAAAAAGATGACTTGGAGGAGCGTGCTGCTTTGTTCCGTTACACATGAGCGCTTGGAGTCGACAATGGGACTCCCAAATGCGCCGTTACCATCAGCGAGCAGCAATTTCCCTTCCATGTTGACTTCTCGTCCATTTAATCCTTCATAGACATCATCGGCGTGGCCAAGACGACAAGTGATATCACCCGTTAGATGATTAACGTCATAAATCCCAAAAGGAAGTGCGTGCAAAACAGAGAAAAAATTATTAACATCAACAGCGCTATTAATCCAGAAAAAAGGATTTCCCTGCAGCAGTCGACGCAGCAATGCTTCGGAGGAAGGGCGGTACCTAGACGGATCAATGCCAACTTGCTTAAAGCAAGCTCTCCACTCGCGGACGCCTTCGATTTCTGTCAGCTTTGCGGTGTCATGATCGAGCCGCAAGCTCTCCACATAATAATTGATACGTCCCTGCAGCATTTTGGGGGAGTCACTGACGGAAGCATTGCTGTATTGTAAAATGCCGAGAGAAAATTGCGGCAAACGCTCGGACACGGAAGAATCTAGCTGAACTTTCATCAATAGACACTCCTTATTAATTCTATTTTTGGTAGTATAACAAAAAAATTTTGTGGAAGCGACTAAGCTTCGATACAATAGAAGAGAACAGAGGAGGGAACCCCTGACGATGACAATGCGTGAGGTTGATATTTATACAGACGGAGCATGTTCCGGCAATCCAGGACCAGGTGGTTGGGGAGCTGTACTGATGTATGGCCAACACATCAAGGAAATGTCCGGTGCCGAACCACATACAACGAATAACAGAATGGAGCTGTTGGCGGCCATCAAGGCGCTCTCTACATTGAAGGAGCCTTGTAAGGTGACGCTGTACAGTGATAGTGCATACTTGGTCAACTGTTTCAAGCAAGGCTGGTATAAAGGCTGGCTGAAAAACGGCTGGAAAAACAGCAAAGGCCAGCAGGTGGAAAATCAGGACTTATGGAAAGAACTGTTGCAATTGATGGACACCCACAAGGTAGAGTATGTAAAAGTCAAAGGACACGCCGACAACAAATGGAACAACCGCTGCGACGAATTGGCGACAGGAGCGATTAGACAACTGTGAACGACTTGCTGTACTGGGAGCAGACAAAGCAGTCCATCATTGACTATGCCAAGGAAATCGGAATCGATAAGATCGGGTTTGCCAGTGCCGATCCATTCACGACCTTAAAGGAACGACTACTTGTACATCGGGAAAAGGGCTACGAATCTGGATTTGAAGAGCCAGATTTAGAAAAGAGGACGAACCCGGAACTGTTGTTGGACGGGGCACGCTCGCTGATTTCGATAGCATTGGCTTATCCATCCAAGCTCAAAAATCCACCAAAGTCAGAGCCTGGTGCGTATCGGGGAATCTTATGCCGTGCAGCATGGGGAACCGATTATCATCACGTTCTGCGCGACAAGCTGGACAAGCTGACGCGATTCATTATGGAGCTCGAGCCAGGGGCTCGGATCGAATCCATGGTAGACACGGGAGCATTGTCCGATCGTGCGGTAGCCGAGCGGGCCGGGATTGGGTTTGTAGGTAAAAACTGCGCCATCATAACGCCGGAGTTCGGATCATGGGTGTACTTGGGGGAGCTGGTAACGAATCTTCCGTTGCCAAGCGACCAACCAATCGAAGAAGGCTGTGGCGACTGCAATATATGTGTAGACGCTTGTCCGACCGGAGCCTTGATTCAGGGGGGGCAGCTTGACGCACAGCGATGTGTAGCTTATTTGACACAGGTGAAAGACTTTATTCCAGATGAATTCCGCGGAAAAATCGGGAATCGGCTGTACGGTTGCGACACTTGTCAGACGGTATGTCCTAAGAATCGGCGCATTGACAACGACCATCATGCTGAATTTCAGCCTGATCCGGAGATTGCCAAGCCTTTGTTAATTCCTCTGCTTCAGATGAGCAATAAGGAGTTCAAGGAGAAGTTTGGGCTATCCTCTTCATCTTGGAGAGGCAAAAAACCAATTCAACGTAATGCAATACTAGCGCTTGCACATTTCAAGGATCGGACAGCTATTCCTCATTTGGAGCGTCTATTGTTCGAAGACCCTCGTCCAGTCATCCGGGGAACTGCTGCATGGGCGCTTGGAAAAATCGGGGGAGAGCAGGCACAAGAAGCACTTATTACCGCAAAAGCAAAAGAGGCGTCACCAGAAGTGGTGGAAGAGATAGAAAAAGGCATAAGCATGCTTCGTGCACAGGGTTAGTTTGAACAAGAGAGGGAGGACGTTAAATGGCAAAGGAATTAGGCTATACCATGATGGATTCACCGATTGGACCATTGCTCTTGGCTTCAACAGAAGAAGGGCTGTGCTACATTCAGTTTGCCAATGAACAAGACGGATTGGCGCCGCTTGTGCGCTGGTGCAAAAAAACGTTCTTAGGGATTACCCCAACGCGTAACGATGCGATCAATGAGTCTGCAAAAATACAGCTAGAAGAGTATTTTGCAGGCAAGCGTAAGTCGTTTGATGTTCCAACCGTATTGTACGGAACTCCCTTTCAAAAGGCTGTATGGAATGAGCTATCGAACATTCCCTATGGAGAAACTCGTTCTTACAAAGATATTGCCTTGGCGATTGGAGTGGCGAAAGCTGTTCGGGCCATTGGCGGTGCAAACAATCGTAATCCGATTCCTGTCATTATACCGTGCCATCGCGTCATTGGCTCGAATGGTGCCTTGGTCGGGTACGGCGGTGGCTTATCCATTAAAGAATATTTGCTGTCACTAGAAGAAGGACCACTTTTTGCTCACGCTTCTTCCTAATAAGCTGTCTGCTTGCTCGGACAGCTTTTCTTTTTCTTCTGAATGCTCCACGAGCGACATATTCTTCATTGAGATGAACAGTTCATGGGCTTTGTCGCAGTCTGGAGGCGGAAAGGAGGAGGGGAAAGTGGAGTGGCGTGAATTTGTTCAGCAATACTTTCAAGCAGTTCACCAGTCATCTATGGACGGAAAGTATGAGCGGCTGCTGCCTTTTTATTGCGCAGGAGAGGCAGGTGTGCAGGAAGAATGGGATCGACTGAAACGGGAGAAGCGGAGAGCTGAGGAGCGGGGAGCCAAATTATTGGCTGTCCAGGGACAAGTAACGCCTATGTGCTGGGTAGACACTGATGCCACCATGGAAATAACGGTTCAATGGCAAGAAAATAAAACGCTGGGGATCAAGCAAACCAAGTATACAGAGGTAAGCAAAAGGCTGTTCCAGCTCCAGTTGCTCAAAACGAATGAAAAGTGGTCGATCATCGGGGCAAGGGAGTCGAACGGTGATCAAAAATTGGTGGTCGAAGAAGAGGAGGAGCCTGTCATCGTTGTGACAGGCGTCGAGGATGCCATTGACCAACCTATGCTGGTTGTGCATGGAGCGGGAGGCTACAAAGCTGCAAATGCAGTCGCGTATGCGGAACGTTACTGGAATACGACCAATCCGATATATCCTCGTTTTACGGATGACTGCACGAATTTTATCTCGCAATGTTTACATGCTGGCGGAATCCCTATGCTGATGTCGAAAGAGATGGGCAAGGGCTGGTGGATTCGCACGGGAAAAGGCGCCTCTTGGAGCTATAGCTGGACGGTGGCCCATAGCTTGTATTTACTCTTGAAATCGGGTGGACCACCTATGCGGGCGGTTACGAAAAGCTCCGCGGCGGAATTGGTCCCAGGTGATATCATTTGTTATGATTTTGACGGGGATGGGCGTTTTCAGCACAATACGATTGTGGTCGCAAAAGATGCGAATCAAATGCCGTTAGTGAATGCCCATACGACAGATAGCAGCATGCGTTATTGGGCATATGAGGATTCCACAGCCTATACGCCCAAAATGCGCTATGCCTTCTTTCATATAAGAGGAGTCTAATTACCGCTTGCGATAAAGAGCTCTTCGCATAAAAGAGATGCTGCGAATCACCCAAATCATTGCTGCGAAAACGAGCATGTCTGAAAAGGTATGCGGTTCTCCTTTGATGGATTGGGTGTAAATCAAGCCATGGAACAAGACGATGACAAAAAGCCATGGATTGGCGAGATGAAGCCTTTTCCAACTGGAGCCACCCAGCCATTTTTCTGCGCGTGCAGAAGATGTCAGCAACAGGGCTAGTAGAATGAAAAAGGCAAGCAACCCAAGGTAGTTCGCAACGCCTGTAAGGGTCCAGTTGGGAGATGGCCACATGGTTGGATCAGAAGAAGCGAAAAAGAACAGACCCAGCCAGCCATCAGCCTTTTCGGAACGGTTTTCTTGAATGATCATTAGGCGAGGCTCATTTTCAAAAAGGACGAGCACAAGAATGACGTGCAGAAGTCCAGTTAGCCCAGCCCATATCCCGATATCTCGACGGATGGACGAGCTGATAGTCAACCAGCCAGCAGGGAGCAAGGACTGGAGTGAGCCAATCAATAAGGTGCAGCCAATCAAAATAAATGAGAGATAGCCGAGAAGCATGCTCCATGTTTCTAGGACGGGAAACGAAGAAAAATCAACCCACATCCAACTGGCACCTAACAGGATCAAACTCAGGATGCTCACATGTGCGATAAGGCGTCGCCAAAATGAAATGGGTGTCCCCATCTAATCATCACTCCTTTGATAGCTAAAGTTTTCTGATTAGATGCAGCAGGCACTCCATTTGTTACAGAAGCTGGGCACGGTGGTATAATAGGTCGTGTACAGGTACCAAGTTCGCAAATTACAAGGAGATTTTCAGATATGCCGTTACATATTGTTTTGCATGAGCCGCTCATCCCTGCTAATACGGGAAATATCGCCCGATCATGTGCAGCGACAGGAGCGCATCTGCATTTGATTCACCCACTCGGATTTTCAACGGACGATCGTTACCTGAAGCGGGCTGGTCTCGATTATTGGCATGCGGTTAACGTTCACCATCATGAGAGCTTTGAGCACTTTGCTGCGGCTCAAGGAGAAGGTGCGGGCACTTTTTACTTTGTGGAGACCTGGGGGGAAAAGCTGTATACGGACGTTTCTTTCCGGGATGGCGACTACATTATCTTGGGCAAGGAGACGACGGGTTTACCGGAAGAGCTGACAGAAAAATATCGGGAGCAGACTATTCGTATCCCGATGAGTGGTGCGACCCGTTCTGTGAACCTGTCCAATTGTGCAGCTATTGTCTTGTTTGAGGGACTTCGCCAGTTAGGTTTTCCAGCGTTATCGTAAGGCATTTGGGAGGGAGAGATCCATTATGACTGTGAATACCATCCTGTTTGATTTAGACGGTACGTTATTAGAGATGCAGACAGAACCCTTTGTCAAAAGTTACTTGGTTGAAGTAGGTCGTCATGTCGGAGATAAGTACGATACCGAAAAGCTGTTGGCGCTGGTTTGGGATGCGACCAAAGCAATGATCATGAACCAAGAGCCTGACAAGACGAACGAGCAAGTTTTTATCGAACATTTTACGGAACATAGTGAGTGGGATCGAGAGGAAATATGGCCACTGTTCGATTCGTTTTATCGGGATGTGTTTCCGACACTTTCTCACCTGACATATCCTTCGCCATGGGCAAAGCAGATTGTTGCTGCCGCCAAAGAGCAAGGGTTTCGGGTTGCAGTAGCGACGAATCCGGTTTTCCCGCGGGATGCGATTCACCATCGCCTCGCTTGGATCGGGATGTCCCCGGATGATTTCGAACTGGTCACTGTCTACGAGGAATCGCATTTCACGAAGCCGAATCCTGGTTATTACAAGGAGATTTGCCAAAAGCTTGGGGTTGAGCCGACAGACTGTATCATGGTCGGGAATCACATGCAGGAGGACATGGTCGCATCCAAGTTGGGAATGAAAACGTTTCTGGTAACCAATTGGATGGAAGACCGTGGTGAGCCTCAGTATCAGGTCGATCAGCGGGGATCATTAGAAGAGCTGTTTACGGCGATTTCTGAAAAAAGCGGTGTGTTTGCAGGTTAAGAAATGACTATGAAAGTATAAGCGAGAAGCAGGTTGTCCGTCTGAAAAAATGGCCAAGCCTGCTTTTTCACATACTTATCCCAAAATCATCAGGTAGGCTAGGTGTGTACGACTACGGTTTACATCATAAAGGAGGAAATCTTGCATGAAAAAACTTGTTTCGTCTCTGGTAATGGCTACCTTGCTGTTTAGTGGTATCTCTGTTGTGGCTGCTGCGGATACAGCAGCGGATTCTACAGTTACGCACTCGAAAGCGGAGAAAAAGGAAGAAAACAGAGCAAAGCTGAACGCGAAGGCTGCCAAGTGGGGCGTCGAAACCACGGATCAAACAAATAAGGAAGTAAAAGCAGCGATTCAAGAAGCAAAAGCAGCAAAGAAGGCAGAAAACGCTGAGAAAAAAGCAGCAAAAAAAGCGGCAAAAGAAGCGAAGAAGCAAGAACGACTCGCCAAGCTAAACGATAAGGCTGTAAAGCTGGGCGTTGACACAGCAGGTAAAACAGCGAAAGAAGTAAAAGCGGCTATAAAAGAAGCAAAAGTAGCAAAAAAAGCAGAAAACGCTGAGAAAAAGGCAGCAAAACAAGTGAAGAAGCAAGAACAGCTCGCGAACCTGAAAGAAAAGGCTGCCAAGTGGGGCGTCGACACAGCAGGCAAGAGTGCAAAAGAAATCAAGGCAGAAATCGAAGCGAAGAAAGCAGAAAAGAAAGAGAATAAAAAATAACAAGAAAACAAAAAAAGCAGGTTGCCACAGTAGGCGGCCTGCTTTTTTCCCTGGATGATTCTTACATGTTCCAGGTTTTGTCCTCGTTGTAGCCAGCTGTCAGAATGAAAAACAGAAAAGCTCCGAAGACCAATGCCACGATAAATGTACCCACGTTTGACAGCTCCTTTCGTAAACAAACTACTCCCATTATAGCGTAGCCTGCCCACTTTGCAAACGAATTAAAGCTGTTGCGCCCTTACGTAAGTGACAATTTTCGATGATCATTCACGAGTTTCAAGAAGGCACTAATCGCAATGGGCACACTCAGTATTTCTCCTGTATCAAGTTCCATTCCTGTCACTGCTTGGTAAATAAATACCGAAAGAATCACCAAGGTTGCGATGCCGGTCAAATAAAGTCCTTTTTTCACTTGAATGCGTTCTGTTTGGATGTCCATATTCGTTCCTCCCGCTATTTTTAAGCCAATCCGTATTGGCTTTCCGTGTATGTTGCTTATGATTGTATTTTACAGGGGAGTAGGGATTACAAACCATCGAATCAGCTTACAGCTACGCTCGTTAAACCTTACAATTCCGTAATCTTCCAAGCCATAAAAAAGCAGTCTGCCTTAATTTTTATGGGAAGATTGCTGAAACTTGTGCTGATGTCGCGCATACACATATGTAAAGGCTGTAAGAGCCTGTTGGCAACCGGAGAAAACGGCTTGCACGTGAATGCGTGACCGCAGGCGGACATATACATGAGAGTACATTGTCGTTGGGAAGAGAGAGGGGCTTAAGAGGGAGGAGTGTCGAACATGGACATTTTAAAACGGATCGCTGAGCACCGGGCCCGCGAAGAAAACTTGATGTGGAGAGGAACATTCGCCGAATATTTGGAATTGGTACGTAAAAATCCGCAAATTGCCCAGACTGCGCACTCACGCGTCTACAACATGATTAAAAGTGCGGGGGTTGAAGAGAACGAGGACGGTTCACGTTCGTATCAATTTTTTAGTCGCGAAATTTTCGGATTGGACCGTTCAGTAGAGCGCCTAGTGGAGGAATATTTCCACTCGGCTGCACGGCGTCTGGATGTCCGCAAGCGCATCTTGCTCTTGATGGGACCTGTCAGTGGCGGTAAGTCTACGCTCGTGACGATGCTCAAGCGAGGACTGGAAGAGTATTCACGGACGGAAGCCGGAGCGATCTATGCACTTGATGGTTGCCCCATGCACGAAGAACCACTTCATCTCATCCCGCACGAGCTGCGTCCAGAGGTAGAAGAAGAGCTGGGAATCAAGATTGAAGGAGAACTGACGCCCTATAACCGGATGAGGTTGGAGACCGAATATGGAGGGTGCATTGAGGATTTCCCTGTTCGTCGGATTTTGTTTTCCGAAGCCAATCGGGTGGGGATCGGTACATTTAGCCCTTCCGATCCAAAGTCACAGGATATTGCTGATTTGACGGGGAGCATCGACTTCTCGACGATTACGAAGTACGGCTCTGAGTCCGATCCCCGTGCTTATCGATTTGATGGTGAGCTGAACAAAGCCAATCGTGGATTGATGGAGTTTCAGGAAATGTTGAAATGCGACGAGAAATTTTTGTGGCATCTCCTGTCGCTGACACAGGAAGGAAACTTCAAGGCAGGTCGTTTTGCCCTCATTTCTGCAGATGAGCTGATTGTTGCGCATACGAACGAATCGGAGTACAAGGCTTTTATTTCAAATAAGAAAAATGAGGCACTGCAATCTCGGATTATCGTCATGCCGATGCCGTATAATCTGCGTGTCAGTGACGAAGAAAAAATATACGCGAAATTAATCAAGCAATCCGACTTGGGGCATGTGCATATTTCACCGCATGCGCTCCGGTCAGCAGCAGTCTTTTCCATTATGACCCGCCTGAAGGAATCGAAAAAGCAAGGGGCCGATCTGCTGAAAAAGATGCGGTTATATGATGGTGAATCGGTGGAAGGCTTCAAGGGAGCCGATCTGGAAGAGCTGCGTAACGAGCATGCCGATGAAGGAATGTCCGGTATTGATCCGCGGTATGTCATCAACCGTATCTCCAGTGCACTGATCCGACGCGACACGGAGTGCATCAATGCGCTTGATATTCTTCGGGCGCTAAAAGAAGGCTTTGACCAGCATCCGTCCATCACCAAGGAGCAGCGGGAGAGGTATATGAACTTTATCTCTATCGCGCGTAAGGAATACGACGAGCTGGCGAAAAAAGAGGTGCAGAAGGCGTTTGTCTACAGCTACGAAGAGTCGGCAAAAACGCTCATGGATAACTATTTGGACAATGTGGAAGCTTATTGCAACATGAACAAAATCCGTGACCCCGTTACAGGTGAGGAGATGGATCCAGATGAGCGCCTGATGCGTTCCATCGAGGAGCAAATCGGCATCTCGGAAAATGCCAAGCGGGCCTTCCGTGAAGAAATTCTCATCCGTATCTCGGCCTACGCGCGTAAAGGGAAGCGTTTTGACTACAGCACGCATGACCGTCTGCGGGAAGCTATCGAGAAGAAGCTGTTTGCTGATCTGAAGGATGTCGTCAAGATTACGACCTCGAATAAAACACCGGATGAGCATCAGCTCAAGAAAATTAATGAGGTTACCAAGCGTCTTATCGAAGAGCATCAATATTGCCCGGTTTGCGCAAATGAGCTGCTGCGCTACGTGGGAAGCCTGTTGAACAGATGACAGAACGTTGGCGACATAAGGGGCACGTCATATTCGGCGCAGATTGCGCCAGTTGCTAGGAGGAGACGGCATGAAAGATGAATCATCGTTCATTGTCTCCCGGGAAGACTGGTCGCTGCACCGCAAAGGGTACCAGGACCAAAATCGACACCAGGAAAAAGTGAAAGAAGCGATCAAAAAAAATCTGCCCGATCTCGTCAGCGAAGAAAACATCATCATGTCGAATGGTCGGGAAGTCATTAAGATCCCTATTCGCTCCCTGGATGAATACCGATTGCGTTTTAACTTCCAAAAGGGAAAACATGGCGGTCAAGGTAAAGGAAACAGTAAAGTAGGCGATGTCGTAGCCCGTGACGGCGATCCGGCGCAAGGGCCAGGAAAAGGTCAGGGAGCGGGTGATCAGCCAGGTGTAGACTACTACGAGGCTGAAATCAGCGTAGAAGAATTGCAGGAGATGCTTTTCGCCGAGCTGGAGCTGCCGAACCTTCAACAAAAAGACGAGGAACAAATCGTCGTGGAAGAGACGCGGTTCAATGATGTCAGGAAAAAAGGCTTGATGGGCAACATTGACAAAAAACGCACGCTGATCGCGGCCATCCGCCGAAATGCGCTGGCAGGCTACAGTGATATGGAGCTGGGGATCACCGATGATGACCTGCGCTTCAAGACGTGGGAAGAGATCATCAAGCCTCATTCCAATGCTGTCATTATTGCGATGATGGATACATCTGGATCGATGGGTGTGTTTGAAAAGTATATCGCCCGCAGCTTTTTCTTCTGGATGGTACGTTTTCTGCGTACCAAGTACGAAAAAGTCGAGATCGTCTTCATTGCCCATCATACGGATGCGAAGGAGGTAACGGAGGACACCTTTTTCTCGAAAGGGGAAAGCGGGGGGACGATCTGCTCCTCTGCTTACAAAAAAGCGTTGGAGATCATCGATAGCCGTTACCCAACTTCGCAGTACAATATTTACCCGTTCCATTTTTCCGATGGCGACAATCTCACATCTGACAATGAGCGTTGCGTAAAGCTGGTGAAAGAGCTCATGGAGAGATGCAATATGTTTGGCTATGGTGAGGTGAATCAGTATAATAGGCACAGCACCCTTATGTCAGCGTATCGCCACATCAAAGAGCCGAAATTCATGCATTGTGTCATTCGGGAAAAGGGCGAGGTATACAAGGCGTTGCGTACTTTCTTTGGCAAGAAAGAGGCTGTGAAGTAATCTTTAAAAGCAACCGGGCGAGAAATCGTCCGGTTGACTTATATTTGTTAGTGTTTGCATGAGCCACATGAACATAATGTGAGGGGTGTTACTATGTATCCACAAAAGCATCGGATGCGCAACACGGGAGCCTTCACTTTCTTGGCGTACTTTACATTGGGCGCAGGTGTGCTGCTATTTTCCATCGGTTTATACAATGCATCAGGTCTTCAGCTGCACGAAAAGGGGTATTATATCGCGTGCATGCTTCTGGTAGCAGTTGGATCGATTTTGACGCAAAAAGTAGTGAGAGATAATGCAGAGGATCGAGCGATTATTGAGGAGCAGGAAAGAGAATTTAACTTGAAGGTATCAAAAGCGGAGAAAGACACGCCGAAATAGCCTGGTTACATATGGACGAATGGTAGATAAAGGAAACCCATGATTGATTCTTTGTCAAATGAATTCACAACGGTTCATTGAGCAAGGGATCAATCATGGGTTATTTGTAAGGAAGCGGTAGAACCTCGGGAATTGTAACGGTCAGACTACTACAACATAGGATGGAGTAAATTAATCATCATCGTCGTCACAATCATCGCCTCGATGTTTTTCCGCTTCTTCGCGAATAATCCGGGCCGCATTCAAACCGATCATCTGTGCCGCCGTGGAAGTGTTGCCGTCAGGTAAAATAGGGGAGATGGATAGATCAGCGACTTTGAGATTTTTCGTGCCAAATACATTCAGGTACCCATCCACAACACCTTCGGAAATGCTTTTCCCCATTTTACATTGCCCACCATAGTGAGCGAAAATGCTGCAAGATGCTCTCACATAATCAGCGAGCAAGCTTCGTTTTTCTGCTTCATCCGGTACTTGGAATAGGGGCTCGGGAGGATATACTACTTTGTAAATGCCCTCTGGATCGAGTTCACGAGCCTTCGTAATCACTTTGAACATTTCGATATATTGGTCTACCAAAAAGTTTAGGTCATCAGGATTTTCAAAGACATTGAATCTAATCGATGGATAGGCTTCCGGATCACTATGTGCAACCGTAATCGAACCTTTACTTTTGGGGTTCAAGTCTGCTAGGCCAATACTCATGATATTGTTTTCCTTTGTGGGAACAAATTGCCAACCATTGATAAGGACGTCTTGAACAGGGATAAAGAACGGTACGGGAAGACCTAATATTTGCAGGCGGCGACTCGGTCCGTTTTCTTTTTTAAATGCACCAAGTGCCACAGGCTGATCAGGGTCAGCAGCAAATACTGGAAGGAGTCGGTCTGTTTTTACCTCGATGCCCATGCCAATACTGTATTGCGACTGAAGATTGTGACCGACATTTGGACTCTCTACCAATGTTGCTATCCCTGCTTGAGCTAAATCCGTCGTTCTGCCAATCCCTGATCGTTGCAGGATAACCGAGGAGTAGGTACCGGCAGAGACAATAATTCCTTTTTTCGCATAAGCGATTTGTGTCACGCCGTTTCGAACGAATTCGACCCCAACGGCAGTCTGCACGTTCTTTTTTGATGCAAAGAGAATTTTATTTACGGTTGTTTTTCCGAAAATGACTAACTTTCTGCCTCCAATCCCGAACTCATCTGGCTGGAATTCATTGCCCTGTGTCACGATTTGGTTATTTAAATACCCGGCTCTCGTGGAGGAACGAATAAACTTCCCATCTACTTCTTGTTGAATATACTGTGATTGATAGAAGGTACAGTCTCGGATACCTGTATTGTAATCTTCCACGATGGGGATACCCAAAACCTGAGAGGTTGCTTCAGCCAAAGTTTGGATAAGCCCACTATTCGGAATCAGTTGCTGCCTGACAAAAATAGGGCCTTTTTTACCGCGTTCTTTTGGGCTTTGTGTATCTCCCGTATAGGTTTCGTTTTTTTTGAATAGGGAGCGGAGATGATCGTAGCCCCACTGATCTCCGACGAGTTTTGCCCACTGATCATATAGCTGGCGGCTTCCGCGGACAGCATACATAAAATTATGTTCGGAGCTTCCACCAATTACTCTCCCACTCCATAGCGGAAGCTGGCGTCCAATTGCTTGTTCGATTTTCGAGACAGCAATGAAGGATAGTTTGTTATCATCTGCCATATTCACTGCTGCCTCTAGAGAAGCGCTTGGGTTCGGCATATTTGTACCTGCTTCCAGAACAAGTACAGAAGTCTTCTTGTCATCTGTCAATTCCTTGGCGATTACTCCTCCGGCAGTTCCGGCGCCAATCACGATATAATCGTACTTTTCACTTGCTGGGCTTGAACTTTGTCCCAATTGTTGCACTTCCTTTTTTCATAATTTCCTAGCACTTTCAATCTATTCATGCCGGAATGCGGGGGTTCCAGCAGCAAATCAGGCAAAATCATTATTTGCAATCTTTTGTGTGAATGGCATAGGAAGATAGGAAGTAGAATGGGGTTAGCCGATTTGCATAATATTCACGTTTGCGGCGACAAACTTGATCTCTTTCAAAATTCTCACTTTCACTCCGCTAAAATTCGCCCCAGATGCGCCTAAAGGAGGTAAGGCTGGGGGAACCAATGTATCATAAAATAAAACCGTCACGGTCATGCCCTGACGGTTTTTCGAATGAGCTCGATAAACTCCTCTGCTTTCTCGATGTGTGGAGCGTGCCCCACATTTTCCATGACAATCTCCTGATAAGAACCACCAGCGCTCTGATATTGTTCAAGCACGTCACGAATTTGGGAGACCATCGGCTGCGGGGGATATTCGTCTTCCCCCGGCCATCCGGGGACATAGCCAAGCTTGCCCAGCGTACCGAAATCAGCCAGCGACTGATCCGAGACAATGGCATCATCCGCACCGCGAATCCATAAAATCGGACACTTCGGCTCCATCTGGACAATACCGGACAAATTTACGTATTTGGGAGAAATCGCATTCGTGATCCCTGTCGTTCTGGGAGCAACACCGGGCCAATCGTTTACGTATTCAAAGGCACCGGGGTAAAAGTCCTCTCCTATTCTCGTAGAGAGTATTGCGTTCACATAACGGTCTTCCTGCTCTGGGCCAACTTGGAATGGGGGCTTGAAATAAAGCTGATTCATGACATTGCGAGGACTGGAGGGAGATTCATTGCCTATATCTTTGGCTGCAATCCTTTTGACCAGCTCAGAGTTGGCGGCTCCCCCACCCGAGCCTGAGAAACTGCTGTAGCACGGGGTACCAGCTATATCTTTGGTTCCACCAAAGCCGTAAGGGGACATGGGGGCGATGAGAATCAGAGAGCGGACTTCCTGCGGGTGATCGATGGCAAACTGCATCGCGATCCCGCCACCCAACGACCAGCCGGCAAGATGGATGGGCGTTGGCAAGTCCAATGCCCGAATAAACGAATGAAGGTCATCCGACCAGTCTCGCAAACCGCGTGTCGCATCAATGGGCAATGCTTCACTTGCTCCATAGCCACGCATATCAGGTGCATACAGACGGTACTGGTCACATAGAGCCGCAATGGTATCATCCCAGAACAGGTTGGCTGATGCATTGCCGTGAATGAGGAGAAGCGGTTCTCCTTCCGGTACGCCTGCTGTCAGGTAGGAAACGAGCAATCGATCGGTCTGAATCGTTTTGGTTTCGATTCTTGCATCCATCAATGATGTGCCTCCTTTCAAAGTGAAAATATCAGAATATTTCTATTATATGCCTGTTCGGTTACAAAATGAGAAAAGAAAACAACCGCCAGTGAAAGGCGGTTGCAGGAAGATTACATATGGAGACCACGCATCTGCTGTTCAATTTTCTCAAAGCCGCCAGAAACCTTAACGACTTCGTCTTTTTGCTCAGAAACGAGCACAAGCACTTCTTCCAGGCTCTCTTTGTTCTTGTCGGTAATATCTGCGTTGACTTCTACTTTTGCGCCGACTTCCTGAATCATGCTGTGAACATGGACGATGAACTCTTGCAGGTTTTTCGTTTTATCTGCGAAGTTTTGCATGTAGTTGTCTACATTGGTGAACATTTCTTGTACTTCGAGAATGCCCTCGCTATTTTTCTCAAAAGAAGTCTGCGACTCGGAAATCATATCCGATACGAGTTTCATTTTTTCGCGGATGGTCATGAGCAGGCTCGAGATCGACTCGGACGATAGCTTGGAGGACTCTGCCAGCTTGCGTACTTCATCTGCGACGACAGCAAATCCTCGGCCGTGTTCGCCTGCGCGAGACGCTTCAATCGTGGCATTGAGTGCCAACAGATTGGTTTGTGCAGAAATCTCGGAAATGGTTTGGATGATTTTTCCAATCGATTCGGTTTCTTTATTGAGCTCTTGGATTAGCTGGTTCGTACCTTGGATGTCCTTGATGAATCGTTCAAAGTCATTACCGATGTTGCCAATGCGTTTTCCACTCTCGCTAGTGGCTTCCTTGGTCGATTCTACGTACTCATGCATCTCTGTAACAGAGCGGGTCATGTCCTCAACTTGCAAATTCGTCGAGCTCATTTCCCGACGCAGCTCGTCTGTATTGCTGGTCTGGACAGTAAAGGACTCCATGATGTCTTGCAGGGAAGCGACGGTTTCGACAGCGCGAACATTGACACCGTCCGTTACCTTGTTCAAATTCTCTTGATAGTCTTGCATAGAGGTGAGTGATTCATTGATCTTATCCAGAACACGTTGCAACGATTCCTTCGAGGCAATCGCTTCTTGCTTCTGTTGCTCACTTTCCTCTTGGAGTTTGTTATTGAATACAGCATGCATCATGCTCGTGACAGAGACAAAGCAGAAGGTGAGCAGGAAGTACATCAGATCGAGATTGCTTGTCGAATGGAAAATCGTTTCTCTTTGTGTCAGGAAGTAGTAAGAGACAATGCCCAATGTCGATACAATCGTCAAAATATTGATGAGTCGGTCTTGATAAATCCCCATAACTGCTACGAAGAACATAATGGTCATGATATTGATCATATGCGGGTCCAGTCCGACTACGATGAACATGAAGATCCCGATTACGGCGAAGTTAAAGAACTTCATGAAGGGCGCTGCTTTTTCACGGAAGCTCGGGCGATTAGAGATGTAAGCAAAAGGTGCCAGTACGCCATACAAAATACCCAGAATTGTGAAAACGAATGTGTACGAAACGCCTAGAAAGAGGTTTAAGACCTGAACAACCGTAATAATACTTGCGAATACGATTACGACCCAATTGTTTCTTCTTCTCAATAAATCAATTTTATCCATGTTATCCATGTTACCCACCTACCTCGACTTTTACTTGGTTGGATGACGACGTATTGTACCAGGAATATTTCGGATCGTGCTTATTGTCATAGACATCTTTTAGATGGAAAAGGGTCGGAATCGCATCGGCCCCTTTGTAAAAGACGATATCTTTGGTCTGAGTTGCTTTTACTTGATACTTCGTGTTAATAAATTTAAAAAAGGTCGGATCTGCTACCCCGATTGCGTGGGTATAACCATGCTTTTCAGCGTAATCTATCATCAGGCAAATTCCTTTTTGCCCCAGTTGTCCGCGGTATTTCGGCAGAACAGCGAGACTGTCTACCTCCATTACTTTCATATCTTCTGTAACAACATCCTGAAAAAGTGATTTCATATAAGCACTTGATTTGGAAAAGGGCGTCATTTCAAATGTTCCACCTGCTTCACCATCTTCGGCGATTAAGAGGAACTGAGCCGAGCCTTCTTTCGCGTACTCCATCTCGAAGCCCATGCTTGTCCATACTGTTTCTTTGATTTCATGAAATTTGGCTAACTCTTGTACGGTTTCTACTTGTTTGTACATAACTTCTCCACTCCATCATTTTCTGATTACCGTGTTGTGTATGTTTGACGTCTCAAAAGTTATGTTTTTCCATCTGTTACAAAAATGAAAGTGCTTTCATCCTCCTTTCAAAAAACGAAACACAAAAAAAGGCCGTTCCATCGAAATGGAACAACCGAAGCTACCAACATCGAAAAATAGTCTCAAGATGATGGCAACCCGGCTATCATGGTCAAAGACTGTAGACCCGTGGTTTTGCGTCGCCACCTTTCGATGACTTTGCCTTTTTCATTTTTTAGCAAAAATTGTAAAACTGTGTCGAATTTTGCTAGACATAATCATGCAAAATATAAGCCATTTGTATTAGCTTTGTCAAGTTTTGGTAGGAAGAAGTAACTGATTGTTCATAATATATGAACGTACGAAAAAACCAGTTGCCGTATCAACTGGTTCTTCATTAAATAGGGAGTAGGGGTTAAGTTAGGGTGCGCAGAATGTCTATAACTTCAGTAGGCTCCATTCGCTTTTTGTAGTCAGGATCTAAGAATACTGACCGGATTACGCCCTGTTCATCGAGGATATAAGTAGCCGGTATGGGGAGTGTCCAGGAATCGTCGCTATTAAAATGATTGAGATCGATATCCAATGATCGGTAGGTATCATGGAAATACTCAGGCAGTCTGAATATGAGTCTATATTTTTCTGCTACCTGATTATTGGTATCGCATAACACGGGGAAGCTCAGACGATTGTTCTCTTGCATAGTAAGAGAGTGTGCAGGAGATTGTGGACTAATGGCAAACAATTGAGCACCCAGAGAGGTTATCGTATCGAGCTGTTTTTGGTACGCTTGCATCTCCAAATTGCAGTAGGGGCACCATGATCCACGGAAAAATGTGAGGACGACAGGACCTTTTATGATTTCTTCCGACAAGGTAATGCTCTTGCCAGTGTGATCGTTCAACGTGAAATCAGGCGCAATCGAACCAATCGGCAAGCCCTTTGCCAGTTCAGAGGTCCGCAGCTCCTCGATTGATCTTGTAAATGCATCTGTTACTTCACGGGTGAGGAAGTCTGCTATTTGAATGGTTGTAAAATCTAGCTCTTCGCGCAGGCTCTGAAAATGTGGTTTATCCATATGTCGTTCCCCTCTTTTTCGAAAGAATAGTAGAAGCCATGGCTTTACGATATCTTTCTTTTTGAGCGAAAGATGTAAACTGGATTACATTTTCTTCAAAATCCTGTCCCGCTGAATAGAAATAGATTTAAAGCCTGTTTGAATCAGTTCTTCTCTTGCTAAAGCACGTAATGCTACCGTCACAGCTTCCCTGGATGCCCCAACAAAATTGGCGATTTCTTGATGGGAAAGAGGTAAGTCAATTTGTTGAAACGCCGAACTGTTAGGATTGCCAAATTGATCGGCAAGCTTTACCAACGTGGAAATAATGCGATCTTGTAAAGGGAGAAGGGCAAGATTTTCGGCTGCTTGGCTGATCGAAACCATTCTATCGCTAATGACCTTCATGATCTTCATCATCAGTTGCGGATGTTCGATGATGTAGCTTTCAAATTTTGCTTTGCTCATTTTACAAATGAGGCAGTCTTCGATGGCTTCTATATACATCTCCCTTGTACCTAATGAGAGGAGATCCACTTCTCCAAACACATTGCCTTCCCCGAGGATATCGAATGTGAACTGCCGACCATCCCGATTTACTTTATATAAGCGTACCTTTCCCTGTTTGATGAAGTAGAAGCCTTCTGAAAAAGTTTCTGGTGTTTGAATGCACGTATTTTTGGGGAAAGGGGTTAGAGAGGTTAATTGATCAATTAAGCGCAAACTATCCTCGGATAATGAATTCAACAAATAAAATTGGGATAAATGTGTGATTCGGTTCATCATTTCTGTTCAGTGCGACTTTTCAGGATCGTTCTTTTCGCTTTGGTGATAATTCTTTTTGTTTCCTTTGTATCAGAGGTTTTTAGCCACTCGTCACAAAGTTGTGTCACCCAGTCTGGTTGTGATTTACTCGCATCGTTCAACCAATTCCCTACAGAATCTTGAACATATTTGGCTGGATCTGACTTCACTGGTGTGAGCAAAGGCAGGCAGCGAGCGGGCTCATTTTTCAATGCGTCAATATGCTTACACCAGACACCACGCGGGCGTGTGGCTTCTACCGCAAAACGGCGAATATTTTGGTCGGTATCAAGTACCCATTCACTCAGGAGTTGAATGGAATGGTTCAGATCATGCAAGAGAGAATCTCGAATCGCCATCCATGCGATCTCTCTCACCCCAAAATGATGATCAGCCGCGAATTTTCTTATTTGGGCTAGTTTTTCTTCTAAAGATAAGGTGTTGTCCAGGCCGATAATATAGGCACTCCAGCAACGTACACTGTCTGACTTGTGGTTGGCCAACGATAGGAAAACAGAAGACGTAGCTGTGGGTTCACCCGATTTGTGTAAGATCGCAAGCAGTTCTTGTCCAATCAGACGGATAGCTTTCATTCCGCTCGTTGATCCGGTCTCTTCTAATTGACCAACAAGTTGAGGGACATACGCACCTAACGTAACATGAGGCAGAACGATTCGTAACAAATGCATATGATCAACAGCCTGCCATTCAGTCAAATTGACGCTTTCTAATTCTCCAGCATGAAGGAGTGCTAATATATTGTCAGGGATGAGTGAGGCTTTACTTGCTCCTTTTCTCGTGTGTACCGAATCTGGCATTTCAACAAACTCCTTTTCGCAGTAATGGTAAAAGTATACATAAAAATCGCCCATAACAAAAATTTTCCAACCATCCGATAACTAGAAGGAATAGGAGGGGATTTTATGAAGGAAGTAAAGGTGATTCAATTTTACTTTTCCGGAGGCGGTGAAACGATTAGCATCGAATCGACGGAACCGGAAGAGATCATTCAAATGGTCGCTAATCAAAACAACGGATGGCTCCAGTATGATGATGTTGTCATCAACGTAAGAAATGTTTCGTATATCAAAGTTCGCAATCAGGCGTAGGATAAGAAAAGAGCGTCAAGCTCCGACACGAAAAAGCTCTCCTTTGAATGAGGAGGGCTTTTTCGTGTTGGGGGTAGGGCTGCTGGTTATCCTATTAATAGAAGAAAAGGGAGGGCGGCAAGATGACGCTGGAAGAAGTCATGCAGAAGCTCGAAGCGATGGGGACAGAACAGACGAAAAAAACGCTTTTGCGGCATGGGGCAAAAGAGCCTTTATTTGGCGTGCGAGTCGGCGATATGAAAAAGCTGGTCAAGGAGGTAAAGCATGATCAGCAGCTCGTCCAGGCGCTGTACGATACGGGAAACTACGACGCCATGTACTTGGCCGGATTGACAGTTGACCCAAAGAGCATGACAAAAGAGCGGCTGCAGGCTTGGGTTCAGGAAGCGTCTTGGTACGCGCCCGCCGAATATACGGTTGCGAGTGTAGCCGCTGAGAGCCATTTTGCCATGGAGTTGGCTCGAGAATGGATCGAGTCAAAAGAAGAAATGGTAGCCACATGTGGGTGGAACACGTATTCGAACTACTTGTCGATTACTCCTGATGAACAACTAGATAAGGAAGAAATCAAACGGCTCCTCATGAGAGTGAAGGAGACAATTCATCAGGAACAGAACCGCGTACGGTACACCATGAATCAATTCGTTATTTCAGTAGGCGCATATGTACGGGAACTTCTTCAGGAAGCGCTGGAAGTGGCAGCAGCGATTGGCAAAGTACATGTGGACGTCGGACAGACAGCGTGCAAGGTTCCATTGGCTACGGAGTATATCAAAAAGATAGAGGAACGAGGGAGTGTCGGAAAAAAGAAAAAGACGTGCATTTGCTAGTCGGGCATTTTTCTCAATCATTTGGCGTATATTTCTAGGGTGCTTTTGTTTACTAAAGTATCGACTATTCTTTGCTAATGTGCTATCATGATACCTTGTTAACGTATTACCACTTTATCAGAGTAAAACATAGAGTAGGGAAACGAGGGGGATCATCACGATGAAGAAAATAGCATGGATGTCATTGTTGTTGAGTGCGATGGTTTCATTGGTAGTGGGCTGTTCCAGCGCAAACACTGGCGCTGACGCGAACAAGCTGATTATCGGAATTGATGATAAGTTCGCACCAATGGGATTCCGGGATGAGAAAAATGAACTAGTTGGTTTTGATATTGATTATGCGCGTGCAGCCGGCGAAAAAATGGGAAAACAAGTCGAGTTTCAACCAATCGATTGGAGTGCAAAAGAGTCTGAACTAAACAGCGGTCGTATTGATTTAATCTGGAATGGATATACGATTACAGATGAGCGAAAAGGGAAGGTTCTCTTTACCAAGCCTTATCTGAAAAACGCACAAGTAGTGGTCACCATGGCAAATAGCAACTTGACCAAGCTGTCAGACTTGGCCGGTAAAGCAATTGGTTTGCAAAAGCTGTCTTCCGCAGCTGACGCGATTAATGCGAGTGATATCAAAAATCAGGTCACATCGATTACCGAGTTCCCTGATAACGTGCTGGCACTGAGTGATTTGAAAATTGGTCGTGTAGAAGCAGTCGTCATCGACCAGGTTGTGGCCGATTACTATATGACAAAAGAGCCGGGAACATTTAAAGAGTTGGAAGAATCGCTGTCCCCTGAGGAATATGGAATAGGCGTCAAAAAAGGCAACGAGGCATTGCTGAATGAGCTGCAAAAAGCACTGGATGCGTTGAATCAGGATGGTACAGCTGCAAAAATATCGGAAAAATGGTTTGGCGAAAATCGTGTATTGAAATAAGAAGAACAGCGATGGCTTCGCCGCTTGATTGGCGAAGCCACGCTTTTATTTTCAGGATTAGGAGCATACCAAGATGAGCGTAGACTACATTCTCTCCATTACGAAGCCCATGCTAGAAGGGGCACAGATGACGGTGCTGTTGTTTATCATCGCCATTCTGCTTTCCATTCCATTAGGTTTTTTGATCACCTTACTGGCAAAGAGCAGTAATAAGGCGCTGTCCTGGTGCGCGCATACGTATGTGTATGTGATGCGTGGGACGCCCCTTCTATTGCAGTTGTTGTTTATTTGCTTCGGGCTGCCTCTCTTGCCCGTAGTGGGAGAGTATTTGGTGATGGATCGGTTCGTCGCTGCATGTGTCGGCTTCGTGCTGAACTACGCAGCGTATTTCGCCGAGATTTTCCGTGGGGGACTGCTGTCGATCGACAAAGGACAGTACGAGGCGGCGCAGGTCCTCGGCTTTAGCAAATGGCAGACAACAAGCAAGATTATTTTGCCGCAAATGTTTCGCGTGGCTTTGCCTGCCGTCGCAAATGAATCAATCACCCTTGTAAAAGACACAGCGCTGCTCTATGCGGTTGCTGTCCCAGAATTGCTTCACTTTGCACAGACGGCCGTGAATCGCGACTTTACCATCGTTCCGTTTTTTATTGCCGGAATCATTTATTTGTTAATGACGCTATTGTTGACATTGTTCTTTAAGTGGCTGGAAAAAAGGTTTAAATTCGAATAAAGGGCTGGCGCATTATGGATATCATTCAAGTATCGAATCTAAAGAAATCGTTTGGCAATCAAGAAGTTTTGCGAGATGTCTCGTTTTCGGTGAAAAAGAACGAAGTCGTGGCAGTAATCGGGCCTTCTGGCTCCGGCAAAAGCACGATGCTGCGCAGCTTGGTCAATCTGGAGCAGGTGAATGGTGGCAGCATTCGTGTGCAGGATGATTATTTGGTGAAGGATGGCGTTTATGCTGGCAACCAGGAAATCAAGCAGATCACAGCGAGAATGGGCATGGTCTTTCAGCATTTTAATCTGTTCCCTCATCTAACGGTGAAGGAAAATCTGGAGATCGCCCCACGCGTAGTCAAAGGTGAGGCGGCACAGGACATCCAAAGAAAGAGTGCAGAGCTCTTGGAAAAGGTCGGCCTGTCTGATAAGGCTGACGCGTATCCGGCGAAGCTCTCAGGCGGACAGAAGCAGCGTGTGGCGATCGCCAGAGCACTGATGATGAACCCGCAAATTTTGTTGTTTGACGAGCCTACGTCTGCTCTCGATCCTGAACTGACGGGCGAGGTCCTGCAAGTCATCAAGCAGCTTGCCCAGGAGCATATGACGATGATGGTGGTGACGCATGAGATGGGATTCGCACGCGAGGTGGCAAACCAAATCATGTTTATGGACAAAGGGGAATTCGTAGAGTCGGGGACACCTGAGCAATTGTTTACAAACGCTAAATTTGAGCGGACCAAATCCTTTTTGCATCGCGCCTTAAAATAGTATGATCAACAATAAATGCCCTCAGTGTCGAGAAGACAGACTGAGGGCATTTTGTATAGACAGGCTACATCACCTGGTAGTTCAAGTACCGTTGACTGATGAACGAATGAAAATGATCGCTGAACGAGTCAGCATTTAAAAACGCATTGTAGGCATAAGGAGTGACCCGACAGTAAACGAGCTCGCGTCCATCGTGAAAACGGATGTAGAGGTGGCTTGCAGCCAGATCGTACCGAGCAGCTTTGATCAATTTCGAATCCAGTTCCTTGTAGGTAATTTCTTGGGGGTGATTCTGACGTGGCAGAAATTGGCGGAAAAAAGATCTCAATGTATCTGCAAACTCCTTTATCTAAAAATCGGCTTATCTATTTCTACGAGTCTTCATTTTACGCAAAAATTTGGATTCGGAATACAAAAATAGCACACCGATTGCAAAATAGGCTAAGAGAACCGTATTCAGAACGATCATCGAAAAGTCGGCAAGCATGTAAGTGCCTCCTGTTAGAGAGAATGAAGTCACGAATTGAAAGTAACCCGCTCCAAAAAAGTGAAAATCTTCTTTTTGCTTCGTTCTATGGGCCTATCATCTGGATGCGTATAGAAAAAACGATCATCCGAAAGTATGTAATTTCATGAAAAACGTTGTCGAATATAGTCTATATTACCTATTTTATTATTGTCAATAATTACATAGAACCAAAATTACATCTCGCGAATTTCTTTTTTAAATTACCTTGTATCACGAGGTATAGTGTGATAATCTCTAGGCATGTCACGGGAAGGAGATGCTTTTATGAACAAGGAGTTGTTGAAAGGAAGCATTGATCTATTGCTTCTTTCGCTGATCGCACAGAAAGATCAGTACGGCTATGAGTTGGCCAAGAAGATTCGCGATAAAAGCGATGAACTGTATGAAATCGGTGAAGGCACACTATACCCTGCCCTAAAGCGACTGGAGACGCAAAAGGCAGTGGAGTCTTACTGGGGGGAAGCCAACGAAGGCGGACGCCGCAAATATTATCGGATTACAAAGACCGGCCAGGGCCTTCTTCAAGACAAGATGAAGGATTGGCAGAGCTTAAGCCGACTCATTATGCTGTGCAATAAGGGAAGTGAGTAAACAAATGAAGCTCGAAGAATATGCAGAGCAGGTTGTCAGTCGCTTGCCGTGCTCGAAATGGGAAAAGCGGGATGTCAAAGATGAGCTGATGGATCATTTGAACAGCATGAAAAGTGAGCTCGTTGAAGAAGGCTATGAAGAAAAGGAAGCAGTATCTTTGACCCTTCAACGATTCGGGCCTATGGGAGCAATCAGTCGGCAACTGTCTGAATCCATGCCGCTCATTGATAAATATTTCCGCAAATGGGTCATGAGCTTATTCTGTATGTATGTAGCCGTCCTCAGCTATTACTTGTTGTTGTCGCCTGAGCGATGGGAAAGCAGAGCTTTTATGGTTGAATGGAAGGAAAGGATGCTTGCATATGGCGCTCCGCAGTACAGTCAGCCGTTTCTAAACACGAACCTATTTCATACATTGGTGGATTACGTATACCGTTATGACAAATACAACGTTGATATATTGGTGTTCAATCTGGCTGGAAATGTCATCTTGTTCGTGCCGCTTGGGTTGCTGGTACCACTGCTTTTCCTTAGATTCCAAAACATTCATCGCGTATTTTTTCTCACGCTCTTTGTCAGTCTCATCATTGAAACTCTGCAACTATTGTTATCGTTAGGCAGTTTTGATGTCGATGATCTGCTGCTAAACGTACTCGGGGGACTCATTGGCTACGGAATGTTCCGATTAGGAGCGGCTCTCATCTACAGGCGACGGAAAAGCATCCCATACGATGATGATTTGTCTGCAACGTCGTAACAACAGAATCAGAGTCGAAAAAGCCTTCTGATTTAGCGAGGTCGCACAATGTGAGGCGGCCTTGGCAAAGGCTTTGGCTTTTTTTGCACAAAAACATCGTGATACGATATACATAGTGATTCAATTTAGGGGGATTTCATGAAACAAACAGGAATTTTACTACTGGTATTTGTACTGATGCTCCAAGTAGTCGTTGGTTGTGAGAACAACCTTGCTATCGAGCAGGTGCAGCCAAAGCAGCATGCAGATTTTACTTTTGATGTGAAGCCGGAGACCTTCGAAGTATTTGTCGAGAGAGACGGTGTGAAGGAAAGTGCTTCGGAGCCGATGCCTGCGCGCAAGGTAATGAATGTACGGAAAGGTGAACAAGAGATTGCATGGAGCTATCCGGACGATCAGCTGGATGTCTCGATCACAAAGAAAGAGGATCATTTGCAAATCACCCTGACTTCCACAGGAACAGATAGCTTTTCCTGGCCGACAGTAAAAGGAGCAAGCTACATGGTGCCCTTGGGAGAAGGAAAATGGATTCCTGCGGATGACAGCAAGTGGCAGTCATTTTTAAAAGAAGAGAGTCTTAGCTTTGCGGAGTCTTTTGCCATGCGCTTTTTTGCTGTGAACAAGAGCAAGTATGCGCTGATGTACGTCGTGGACAATTTGTTTAACAACACTGTCGATTTTGCCGTTGATCCAACGATTGCGTTTACGTTTTCGCACGAGTTCCCGACGATTAATCCGGACAAGACCTACGGGTTCCGCTTGTACGTCACAGACAACGATCCGGTTAGCGTAGCAGATGTTTACAAGCAATATGTCAAGGAGCAGGGAGAACTGCTAACCCTGGCTGAAAAAGCCAGAGCCAATCCGAATATCGAAAAGCTTTACGGTGCTCCTCATTTTTACTTGTGGAATAAGAGCTTCCTATCGGTCGACGATGTGAGTTGGAACGCGCTGAAAACGAAACTAAACGAGAACTTCATCGGGGCACTTGAGAAAATCTTGACTTCCAATGGAGTGGACGGAAAAGAGAGCATCCAGCAATTCCGCGAGATTCAGAAGCAGGATTACGTCGCAGATTATCAAAAGAAAGCGATACTCAGCGGGTTGAATGACGCTTTGCGTTCCCGTGAGTTTTACAATCCGCAGCGATTTCCACATGTCGATGAAGAGGTAAAAAAATCGTTTGGAAAAGGGATCGACTCGTTGACGGAATCACAGCTGTACGACTTGAATAAAAAGCTGCTGAAAAGTGTGCTGCAGGATGTTGTTCCACCTGTGGAACAATGGGGGAATGTCGACTCTACTGATCTCTTGAAAGAAATGAAAGCGGCTGGGATTGATCAGGCATGGATCGGTTTGCCGGATTGGACGGCTGCCTACATGAAGCCAGCATTCATTCAAGAGGCGAATGAGACAGGCTATTTGATCGCCAGCTACGATTCCTACCACTCGATTCATCAGGAGGAAAATCCGGATTGGAATACGGCTATTTTCAAGGATAAGAGCTTGTATGAGAACGCGACGATCTCGAAGAAAAATGGAGAGAAAAAAGCTGGTTTTCTCCAGCAGGGGAGATTGCTGAATCCAACGCTCTCACTACCAAGTGTCAAACAGCGCATGGATGACATTATGAGTAACGATGTCGCTTTTAATTCGTGGTTTATTGACGTGGATGCAGCAGGGGATTTCAACGATGATTATTCGCCGCAGCACACGACGACTGAGGCAGAGGATATGAAGGCGAAGCTTGCGCGTATGGACTACATTCGCGATGAAAAGAAATTGGTCATCGGGTCTGAGACTGGAAATGACTTTGCCAGCCGGAGTATCGCCTTTGCCCATGGCATTGAAACGCCTGTCATCAAGTGGGCAGATTCGGACATGCGAAAAAACAAGCAAAGCCCGTATTATGTAGGAGGCTACTGGTCCCCGGCGGGAGAGATCCCAGAACGATATGCCAAACAGGTTCCGATCAAGGAAGAGTATCGTCATGTATACATTGATCCTGCCTATTCGTTGCCACTGTACAAGCTGGTGTACAATAACGCGGTAATCACGAGCCATCATTGGGAGTGGAGCAGCCTGAAGATCAAGGGGGAAGTCGGCACTCGTATGCTCAAGGAGCTGCTTTACAATGTACCGCCGCTCTATCATTTGGATAAAAAGATGTGGGATGCAAACCAATCATTGATCACAAACTATTTGAAGGTATGGTCTCCTTTCCATAAAAAAGCTGTGCAACAGGAAATGACGGATTATCGCGTGTTGTCCGAAGACAGGCTCGTGCAGAAGTCGGTTTACGGGGATGATCTGCAAGTGATCGTCAATTTCTCTAAGCAAGATTTCACGTACGAGGGGCAAGTGGTGAAGGCCAGATCAGCGCTGATTAAGAACGGAAACGATAAACAAACCTTCTTTGCTCCAGCGCAGTAAGAACGATTTGAAAAAGGCTGTCCGCGAAAATGAAGCGGCAGCCTTTTTTCTTCTAAGGAGTGAGTGGGTATTTCTTGCTTTTCAAATCGTATTGAAGTCGATTGATGAAATTCATGGAAATACGGGAATAATGCCGTTCCTCCGAGCGAACCCACCCATAATAGACGGGTTGTTGATAAGGAATATCCAAATCAAGCGTAATTGAATCGGAGTCCTGCAAATGAGGTTCATGAACAAAAGAGTAGTCCAGTCCGATGGTTACCGCGAGATTTTGCCGGATTGCATTGCGGAGCGCTTCTGTGTTGTTCGACGTAAACAAAATGTCGACGGGACCATAAGTCGCGGCAAAATCCTCTACGAACCATTTGACGTAGTCGTCGTTGTACAGGACGAAGGATTGCTTGCGAAGCTCTTCAGGTGTGACGGAATCCTGATAGGCAAGTGGCGAGTTTTTGCCTACACCTACAACCATTTTTCCCTCTAGTAACGGTTCGAACACTAATCCGAGGCCTTCGCTCTTTTTGAGCAGGTTCTCATGGATAATGACCAGACCAATGTCCAGCTTGTCCTGAAGAATGTCCTCTAATATTTCCTGTGTGCCTTTTTCTGCAATTTCGGTACGGATGTAAGGATAATCTTTTTTAAAGCTCGCGACGGCATCGACCAGAAGATTCATGGGACCGGGAATGGTCGCCAGTCGCAGCTCTCCACTCAACGTGTTCGTATAGTTTTGTGCTTCCTCCCAAATTTCCTGGATCTTTCCCAAGGCTTCAAACGCTTTTTTGATGATAATGCGCCCTTCAGGGGTCGGTACTGCACCAAGACGCGAACGTGTAAACAGAGTAACGCCCAGCTCTGCTTCCAGACTCGAGAGCGACTGGCTGATCGCGGAGAGTGTGACATGCTTGTTCTGAGCGGCTTTGGTCAAGGAGCCTGCCTTTGCTATTTCTACGATATATTCCAGTTGTTCCAGATGCATTTGGTAACAGCACATCCTTTAGTCGTGCTTAAGGAAGGGTAAGTATGTTTACATATTTTTAAATATAAAAGAGTCCTATAATGAAAGCAAGGCAAGAGATCAGGTACAAGAGACATCATCAATGGAGGCGTTTACCGTGGCGAGACTCGAAGGGAAAGTAGCGATCATTTCCGGTGGCGGAACAGGAATCGGGAAAACAACGGCGATTCGTTTCGCCAAGGAAGGTGCCAAGGTAGTCGTTACGGATATCAATCTGGAAAGTGCCTCCCAGACGGTAGCCGAAATCAAGGATGCCGGTGGAGAAGCCATCGCGATTGCGCATGATGTAAGCCGTGAAGAGCAATGGCAGCAAGTAGTGACAACCACCGTAGAACAATACGAGAAAGTAGATATCCTGTTCAACAACGCAGGCATTTATATCATTAAACCGTTGGCGGAGATTACCGTTGAAGAATGGAATCGTCTCATGGCGATTAACGTAACGGGTGTCTTTTTGGGAATGAAGCATGTGATGCCACTCATGGCAAAACAACAAGGTGGTTCTGTTATCAATGCTTCTTCCATCGCCGGGCTTTTTGGTGCGCCGGGTCACGTCTTGTACGGAGCGAGCAAGGGAGCGGTTCGCATCATGACCAAGGATGCAGCTATGGAGTACGCGGCACAAGGTGTGCGCGTGAACTCGATTCACCCTGGCTATATCGATACAAACATGGTGTCCTATGCTTCGGAAACGACAAAGCATTCTAAAGCAGAGTTGGCACAGGCGACTCCAACAGGTCGACTTGGAACTGTCGAGGATGTAGCCAATATGGTGCTGTTCCTTGCTTCTGACGAATCTTCCCATGTCACAGGGGCGGAATTCGTCATCGATGGCGGCGCAACAGCGCGATAAAACGGTACAAATACCATTTTCGAAAACAGGAGGAGTTATCCATGAGATTGGAAAATAAAGTAGCGATCGTAACAGGTGGAGCAAGCGGAATCGGTGAAACGACTGTCCGTCTCTTCGCAAAAGAAGGGGCGAAAGTCGTGATTGCTGACTTCTCCCCACGTGGAAATGAATTGGCGGAAGAGCTGAATCAAGCGGGCTTCGACGCGTTGTTCGTGAAAACGGACGTAACGAAAGAAGACGAAGTGAAAAACATGGTGAGCACCACTGTAGAAAAGTATGGAAAGGTAGACATTCTGTTTGCCAATGCAGGTATTGCGAAAGACGCACCTGGTCATCTGTTGAGCGTGGATGATTGGCAAAGAACGATTGATATCAATCTGACCGGCGTGTTCTTGTGTGATAAATACGTCATCGAGCAAATGCTGGCTCAAGGGACTGGCGGCGCGATTGTCAACTGCGGCTCGATTCATAGCCATGCTGGAAAAGCGGGCGTGACGGCATACTCTTCCGCCAAAGGTGGCGTGAAGCTCCTGACCCAGACACTGGGACTGACGTATGCCAAGCAAGGGATACGTGTCAATGCGGTCTGCCCGGGCTACATCGATACACCCTTGATTGCTGGGCGCAATGAAGCTTTGAATGAGCACCTGATTGGGTTGCATCCAATGGGACGCTTGGGCAAACCAGAAGAAGTCGCCAAGGCTGTTCTGTTCCTTGCCAGCGACGATGCTTCCTTCGTCACAGGGACAAGCTTGCTGGTCGATGGCGGTTATACCGCGCAATAAAATGTCTTTCTCCTCGCGTAGATTTGTCTACACGGGGAGATTTTTTTTGGCAAAAACCACATCGGACAAATGCCCTACATCATCGTCCAAGCGGGCGCAAAACCGTTCGAATAGGATGGGAATAAGCGACTATGCAACGGGGAGGGAGGAGTTTTGCCGACTTTTGTGGGCAAGGTGACCATTACCAATAATGTCGGGAATATCAACTTTGGCGATACGGCAAACAACTCTCCGAAAAGCGTAACCAAAGCGTTCTCCGGTTCGGGTGGAAACAATAGCGGCAACGTAGTGAAGGTCATCAATGAAAATAGCCAAACCAATACATGGGTGGGTTCAGGAGCCGCTGGAATGAAGACGATGAAGACAGTAAAGGCAAAGAAACGGGTCCGTCGCGCAGCCCGAAAAGGCAAAAAGAAAAAGTAGCCTTGAAAAAGGCCATGTGTGAAATGGACAAGCTCGATAATAGAGTTGAGATTAAGACTATTGCGAATTTATGTGAATTGAGATAAAAAAGATGAAAGACGATCGCAGAAAGGAAGCAAACCAAATGACGAAAGCTAATCAGGAATCACTCTTATTTACTCGTGTGAACAAGGATACGCAGGCACTGCCGATTTCCATTGAAGACTGGGAGAAAAAGGCGCGAGAGGTTTTGCCTGATGGGCCATTTGATTACGTTGCCGGGGGATCAGGGGCAGAGGAAACGCTCGTAGAAAACCGGACAGCTTTTTCCCGTTGGGCAATCATTCCGCGGATGATGCGGGATGTGACGAATCGCACGCTCGGTATTTCGATGTACAATCAAACGTTGCGCACACCGATTTTCTTGGCTCCTGTAGGCATGCAGACGATTTCACATCCCGATGGAGAGCTGGCGTCTGCCAAGGCGGCAGCAGCAGCCGGAGTGCCTTTCGTAGCCAGTACGGTATCTGCTCATTCACTCGAACAGATTGCCGAAGTGATGGGCGATGCCTATCGCTGGTTCCAGCTCTATTGGTCGAATGATCGAGAGGTTTCTGCGAGCATGGTCAGACGAGCGGAAAAGTCTGGTTATTCTGCCATTGTCCTCACGGTAGATACCGTCATGCTAGGGTGGAAGCGCAGAGACTTTCGCAACGGGTATTCGCCACTGCGCGAAGGAAGAGGACTGGCGAATTACTTGACAGACCCTGTTTTTTGTTCGCGACTCCCTGAGGTAACGCCGGAGAATGCAGTGGAGGAAGTGTTGAAAAACATTTATCATCCAGCGCTGAATTGGAACGACATCGCCTATTTGCGTGAGCATACTCGTCTGCCGATTTTAGTAAAAGGCATTTTGCATCCGGATGATGCGCGCCTTGCTTTAGAGCATGGTGTAGATGGAATCATCGTCTCCAATCACGGTGGGCGGCAGATGGATGGCGCTATTTCTACGCTGGATGCATTGCCGGCGATTGCCGAGGTAGTAGCTGGCAAAATACCTGTATTGCTCGATAGCGGCGTGCGTACAGGAGCAGATGTCGTTAAAGCGATTGCTTTAGGGGCCAATGCCATTTTGATTGGTCGCCCATTTCTGTATGGACTGGCTGTTGCCGGAGAGCAAGGCGTAGCGAGTGTGTTAGATACACTCATCCATGAATTTGACGTCGCTATGGCGCTGTCTGGCAGCAATTCTGTCGCAGACCTCAATCGCAGCATTCTTGCCCGGTTGTAAGCAAAGCAGCCCGTTCATACCCATTGTTGAAAAAAGTGAGCCAGGCTACATGCACTGGTTCATTTTTTTCGCAAAAATGTTGTATCTATCGCAGTTGTTCTCGTTGATCTTTCGGTAAAACATGGTAAAATGGAACGAACTTGTATTCAGAACGTTACGATCCTTCTGTAAGGATCATTTTTTTTGACTGTATTCAAAGCAGGTGATGGAAAATGAAAAACCAAATGATATCTTCACTGACACCCCAAGATTGGGCTGGGCTACTACGCGAAAAAGATGGTGAGCTGAACATGGTTGTGAATGAGCTGGCAGATGTCAAATACGCTTTGGACCAATCCACGATCTTGGCAATTACGGACCATAAGGGGATTATTTTGCGGGCAAATGAACAATTTTGCCGCATATCGAAATACGAACGAAGCGAATTGATTGGAAAGGACCATCGTATTCTTAATTCGGGTTACCATCCGAAAGGCTTTTTTAAAGAAATGTGGTCCTGTATTCGATCTGGCCAGGTCTGGCGAGGGGAAATTCGCAATCGCGCAAAAGATGGCAGCTATTATTGGGTTGATACCACCATTGTGCCATTTAAGAACCAAGCGGGCGAAATCTATCAATACCTTTCCATTCGCAGTGATATCACAGCTCGCAAGCAGATGGAAGATGAGCTAAAGCGGAGTGAAGAAAAGTATCGTATCATCGCGGAAAACACGTCGGATATCATCAGCATCATCAACCTGGATGGGGAATTTCTTTACTTGTCCCCGTCTCACAAGCGTGTATGGGAGCATACCGTTCCGGATGAGGAAATCCATAACCTGTTCGAGTGGATTGTGGAGGATGACCGGGATATTTTTGCTTATGCGATTCAGCATGCCTTCTCTACGCGCAAAGAGTACATGGTAGAATGCCGGATTAATACCCAAAGAAACGATGTGATCTGGACTGAGAGTAAAATCAATCCGATTGTGGATGAAGAAGGAAATGTGACCAAGCTCCTCCTCGTTACCCGTGACGTCACAGACCGGAAACAGTCCGAAGAGACGATTCACCATTTGGCTTATCACGATGCGTTGACAGATCTGCCGAACCGACGGATGTATGTCCAACAGCTCAGCAAGGAAATGATGCAGGCCAAGCGTTTCCAATCGAATCTGGCAGTGCTGTTTTTAGATTTGGATCGTTTCAAGGATGTGAACGATTCGTTCGGTCATGATGTAGGGGATATGTTGCTGATCGAAGCAGCAAAGCGTCTACAGGCATGTCTGAAGCCAGGAGATGTCGTGGCCAGGTTGGGTGGAGACGAATTTACAATTATGCAGAACCAGCTGCAAGATCGCAATGAAGCAACTGCGCTGGCGGAGCAGATCATGTATCAGCTGCAGCGGCCGTTTGAATTGGATGGTCATGTGTTCAACGTGTCGTGCAGCATCGGCATCGCCTTGTATCCACAGGATGGGGACAATCCAGAAGATTTGTTGAAACGGGCCGATACAGCGTTGTATACCGTGAAATCACGCGGGAAGAATGGCTATGACTTTTTCGATCCTACGATGGAGGCGAAGTCGCTGGAGCGTATCTTGATGGAAAATGAGATGCGGAAAGCCATTGAACAAGAGCAGTTCCAAATTTACTACCAGCCCAAAATTGATATCGCGACAAGCGAGATGACAGGCATGGAGGCGCTCGTCAGATGGGTGCATCCAGAACTGGGTATCATTCCGCCGAATCGCTTTATTCCAATCGCAGAAGAGACAGGGATGATCCTGGCGCTTGGGGAATGGATTTTGAAACAGGCGTGCAAACAAAATAAAATCTGGCACGATGAAGGATATACGCTGAAGGTCTCTGTGAATTTGTCAGCGAGACAGATCTATCAAAAAGATCTGGTCGAGATGATCAAGGATATTCTTCAGGAAACAAAGCTATCTCCTAATTGGCTGGAGCTCGAGATTACGGAGAGCATATTTGTCAAAATGGAAGAGGCGACGGCAGTCCTGCAACAGATTCGGGAAATCGGCATCCAAATTTCGATTGATGATTTTGGGACAGGCTATAGCTCGTTTAGTTATATTAAAAGCTTGCCAGTCGATACAATCAAAATTGACGCCTCATTTATTCGCGACATTCATCACAATCAGGAGAGTCAAGCGATTGTAAAAGCGATTGTCACGATCGCACAAAGTCTCAATATGAATGTCATCGCTGAGGGAATTGAACTCCATGATCAAGTAGCGGCATTGAAGGAAAATGGCTGTGACCACGGTCAAGGCTATTTGTTCAGCAAACCGCTTCCGACAGATGATTTCGATCAGTTCCTGCGTCAAGAACAGCAATAAAATGGCAGGAAGCAAAGCCGGGTGAGAACATCCGGCTGTTTCTTTTGTGTGGTACTATAGGAGGCGGACAAAAACATAAGTGCAAGTGTGCAGCTAGAAAGGGAGGCCCCTCGTGGGAAAGTTTTCGGGTAAGACTGTAGTCGCTATTGCAAGTTTGGTGTTGATGTGGGGATTAAGCTGGTCGATTTACAAAATGTCACTCGCTTATACTCCACCGATTTTATTCGCAGGAATGCGTTCGCTGATTGGCGGACTTCTGCTAGCTTTATTCATTTTACCGAAATGGAAAAAGATCAACTGGCGTGAAAACTGGTTGAGCTATTGTATATCTGCCTTTCTGAATACATTGTGCTTTTACGGCATTCAGACGGTTGGACTCGTGTATTTGCCAGGTGGATTATTCTCTGTGTTGGTGTACTTCCAGCCAATCCTGATTGGACTCTTTGCCTGGTTGTGGCTGGGTGAGAGCATGACAGTGCTCAAAATCATTGGGCTGATCATGGGATTCTTCGGGATACTTGCGGTCAGTGCAGATGGTCTGACTGGACAGGTTTCCATCGTGGGCGTCATTTTAGGCTTGTTGACGGCTCTGACGTGGGCGATGGGCGTGATCTATGTGAAAAAAGTCAGTGCCAAGGTAGATTCGCTTTGGATGGTTGCCATGCAATGCATCATTGGTGGCGCGGCCTTAACTCTTTTGGGGACAGGCGTAGAAAGCTGGTCCGACATTGTCTGGAATGTACCTTATTTGATCGGCCTCAGCTACGGTGCTACATTTGGTGTGCCGATTGCCATTGTCATTTACTTTGGGCTTGTGAATGCAGGCGAAGCAAGCAAGGTGGCCGCCTTTACGTTTCTCGTGCCGCTCATCGCAGTCGTCACTGGCACTATTTTTATGGACGAGCCGGTTACGTATTCGCTCATCGCCGGACTGGTATTGATCGTGTGCAGTATTTGCTTGGTGAACTATCAGAAAAAGATACGACAGCCTGCAATTGCCAATCATCTCAATCGCTGATGGAAACGACAAAGAAAACAGCCGACACTTCACAGTTGCGGCTGTTTTCCTTTTTGGGATTATAGGTAAGGCTCTTTGTAGATTCCATTTTCATAAATGTACTGAAGGCAAGCATCAGGCAACAGGAAGCTGGGGTCGCCACCTTTGCGGATTTCGTCTCGGATGTAGGTAGAGCTGATTCCCATGTTGATGCCCTTGCTCATGATGAGGAAATGCTCGTCATGATTGCGCAGCAGCGCGTCCTCCGCAATCAGGTCAGCGGTCGGATAGCCTTCGCGCGACATCACGATGAAGTTGAAGCCTGCGACCAGCTTTTCAGCGTTGCCCCAGTTCGAGAGTCCCTCTAACAAATCCGAGCCCATGATGAAAAAGAGCTCATCGTTCGGGTACTTCCTTTTCATGTGCATCATCGTATCGTACGTGTAGGTTTCACCTGGTAAGGCATCCATTTCAACTGTTGAAATCTCGAAAAGAGGTTCGCCGTATTTGTTTGTTTTGTGTGTACTGCCAGCCAAAGCCAGTTTGAGCATGTGCAAGCGATGGACGTCCTCTGTCTGCAATTTTTTGTCATGACGCTTTGAAGAGCATGGTACGAAAATGACTTTGTCCAGTCGTCTTCGGTGAGCGACGGTCGCAGCCGTGAACAAATGGCTGTACGTGATGGGATCAAAGCTGCTGCCATAAATGCCGATTCGCATAAAAATTGCCTCCTATCGTCATGAACCTGTTATTTCTTTTGAACAGTCATGCCAAGCTGGTTTTGAAAATGACCGAGAGCCCATTTGTGACCTTCGGGAAGAAAGCTCGCTACAGCATCCTCATGGATGACGACAGAAAAGCCGTTATAGAAGCCTTCAATTGCTGTGTGCAGCACACAAATGTCTGTGCAGACACCTACCAGATGAATCTCGGTAATACCTCTTGTGCGCAACAATAGGGCAAGGTCGGTGCCTTGGAAAGCGCTGTAGCGCGTCTTATCCATCCAGTGAATCGTATCTTCGAATTCCTCGTAAATCTCCTGAATGCTGCCATACAAATTCCGGCCAGCCGTACCGATAATGTTGTGTGGTGGGTAGAGTCCAGTCTCAGGATGGTACGGGTCCTGCTCGCGATGAGCGTCGACTGCCATGACGACAAAGTCGCCTTCTGCAAGGAAGTCGCGGATTAACTCTCCAATGCGTCCCTCAATAGCCTGACCAGGCTCTCCACAAGTCAATGCACCATCTGTCGCGACAAAATCATTCGTGTAGTCGATCACAATCAAAGCTTTCATGGCATAAACCTCCTGAATGTGGATTTCATCAGTAAATCATGGCAGTTGGCGTAAAGCCGGTAAAGCGATAGAGCTTGGCTGGCGAATTCGAAAACTCGGTCGAGTAGACAGGCTGTCCGTCAGCAGATAGAACTGGCTCGAGAAGTCCTTGCCGTCTGGTTGTCGCAAGCAGGCGCCGCTCAAAATTACCGCGATCCTTTGCTGAAAAGGATGGAACGACGGTCTCGATCACTTGCAGCAGTTCACTCAAGGTAAACTCATCTGGCAAGAATGCTTTGGCGATTGTCGTTTGCAGCATCTGCTCCCGAACGCGCTGTAAGGCGTCAGTCAAAATTTCACGATGATCAAAAGCAAGGTTGAGGGCAAAAGCTTCCTCGATTGGAAACAGCTGCGCGTCTGATGCATCGTCATTTGCCTGTGCGTGCTTCAATAAATCTTCATGAACGAGGGAGACATAGGCAACACTCGGGATCCAACCACGAGGGTCTCTTCCCGGCTTGTAGTAGGTCTTCAGCTGCTCGATGTGTACGTCACGGTCAATATTCGTCTCTTCTTTCAACTCACGATAGGCACATTCGTCCAGTGTCTCCGATTCATGGGAAAAACCGCCAGGCAAGGCCCATTGCTCTCCAAATGTATCGCTTTTTCGCTTGATCAGAAGAACGGCCAATTGCTTGAGTGGCAGCGATTTGGTTTTCGTTTGGCGCGGGATGGAAAGGATCGTAAAGAGGCAAATATCTGTAGGAAGTCCATCCGGCGAGCGGTACTTTTTGGTCCGAAAGTGGATGCGTTTAGCTCGAAGGGGAGACGTACTCACAAAATCATCCTTTCCGTTTGCTCGAGTCTGTTTTCATACTTTTATATTATGGTATCGTTTTAACAATGTCAATATTACAATGTAAAAATCTGTGAAAAAAGACGTCTGTGAGTATCAGACGTCTCTCGAAGCAGCTCGCGCGAAAAGGATTAAACAGCATCCAGCGCAAGTCGCAATGTAATGTTAATGTTTTCTTCCGTTTTGGCCACGATCGTATGAGGGCTAGTCAAACCGAAGTCACCAAACGTAACGACAGATGTTCCTTCCAATTGCAGCTTGCCTTGGGAATAAATCGCATCAGCATCAATTTTCACGTCTTTGGCAATTCCTCTTACGGTCAGGACGCCATTGATGGTGAACGAAGCTTTTTGTCCTTCTGTCCATGTGGATGGCCAGTTCTCAAAGGATTTCGCTTCAAAGGTAGCAGCTGGATGGACGGCTGTATCAAAGTAATCAGGAGATTTGATATGGGTGTCGCGCTTTGCATTACCGGAGTTTAGCTTATTCAAGTCAGCCGAAGCGGTTGCTTTCATTTGGTCGGGTGCAGAGAGGTTCACATCCCAACTGCCAGTAATACCGTCCATTTCAAAGTTAACCGTTTCTTTTGACGTGGTTACGGAGAAATAGACTTTGGACTGGTCATTGATCGTCCATTTTTTATTCAGTTGATCTGCTGTCAGAGGCGTTGAGGAAGCGGTAGATGAGGCTGTGGTTGCCGCAGCTGCAGGCTGGATCTCCACATGGTTTCCCACAAAATAGTCATAGAGCATGTAACCTCCGATACCAACCACGAGTGTGGCAACTGAGGCAGTCAGGATAACCGAATTTTTTTTCATTTTTGGATAACCTCCATGTTTTTGAAGTGTTCAGACTTGAGTCGTATGTATTGGCTTCGCAGGGATCATTATGAGCGAGGAAGCTGAGTGGGCCTTGAAAGCTGGCTGAAAGTTTGTTGAAAGCGCAATGGTAAGGGAATTATCAACGTTTTATATATTGGATTTACATTTTTTGGTTTATTATTTTGCAAAAAGCTTTCAGCTCGTACTCAGGGCATATTCAGCAAACATTCAGCTACGTTTGGCCTGTTCAGGTAAAATAGAGGTGAGGTGAAAGAAATGAGCCTAAATAAAGGCATTAAAATATTGCTTGTCGATGATGAGCCGACTATCCTGCAGTTTTTGGAGATGGGTCTTGAAAATGAAGGCTTCCAAGTAATGACGGCACAAGATGGGATGACTGCGGTGACCATGGTAAAGGAGCATCAGCCGCATGTCGTCATTCTCGATGTGATGATGCCTGGCATGGATGGCTTCGAGGTATGCCGGATGCTGAAAAAGATTCAGAATGTAGCAACGATCATGCTGACAGCCAGGGAAGACGTGGAGGATCGGGTAAAAGGGCTGACGCTCGGTGCCGATGATTATATGATCAAGCCGTTTAGCTTTGAAGAGCTGCTTGCCCGTATCCAGGCGCGCATTCGTAATCATTACCCACATCTGCTCTCCAAGGTACACCTCGGCCCATTCCAGATCGATGACAGGCGAAAGGAAATTACCTATGAGGACACGCTTCTGGAGCTATCGCCAACGGAATACTCGTTGCTGAAATATTTGGTGACGAATCACGGCTTGGTGCTGAGTAAACCAATGATTTTGGATAACGTGTGGGGCTATGATTTCGGTGGGGAGGAGAACATTGTCGAGGTGTATATTCGCTCCCTGCGTGATAAATTGAATGATCGTCAGCATCGGATTATTCGCACATTGCGCGGTGCGGGCTATCGGGTTGATTTTGTATGAAGATGAATCGAAACAATCAATGGGCTCCTTTCCTAGAACCGAACTCTTTGCGTTATCAACTGTTGTCTCGTTCGTTATTTATCTTATCCGGGTTGCTACTTCTAATCGGCATGATTCAATACTTATTGATGGAGCAGTTCTTGTATCGCAGCAAAGCGGAAAGCTTGTTAAATCTGGCTGTCACTGTTCCTTATCAAGTCTTGGAGGAGACGGAAACACTGCCGAAATACGATCAGTATGTCAGCGCGTTGCTCTCCTTGCGTACACCCGATATCAAGTATGCCTTTATTGACAACGACGCGAACGTGACGGAGCTGTTTGCGAATCCGAGCGAAGGGTATTCCCCGCGCTTTCCGGAGAGTCTATACCGCGAGATCTTGGCTAGTGGCGTATGTACTTTTAAATACAAAATTTTGGAAGGTAGTACTGGTACGGATTATTTGGTCGTACTGGCACCCATTCGTTCTCCTGATCAGCTGCAAGGAATTGTACAGCTGAGCACCCCTGTCGGTCCGATGCAAGAAGTGCTGTTTCCACAGTTGATCATTTTCTTTTCTGCATCTGCACTCGCCTTGCTTATCGGTTTGTTAACGTATGTGCCTGTGCTCCGCCGTACGCTGAACCCACTTTCGCGTATTGAGGTTACAATTGAGCGGATTAATGCGGGTAACTTGGATGAGCGACTGCCGATGGATCAAGGCCAAATGGAGATTGATCAATTATCGGCGGTCTTTAACGGAATGCTGGAGCGGCTGGAAACCTCCTTTAAAACTGAGCAGGAAGCAGGGGAGCGGATGAGGCGCTTTGTAGCGGACGCTTCGCACGAGTTGCGAACACCGTTGACATCCATCCATGGCTTTTTGGAGGTGTTGTTGCGCGGTGCGGCGGCAAATCCCGAACATTTGCAAAAAGCATTGAAAAGCATGCACGGCGAGACAGAGCGACTGAACAAACTCGTCAACGATTTGCTGTACCTGGCTCGGATGGATCGGGAACCGGCTTTCCTTCTGCAAGAGGGGGAGCTGGACGCAGTCGTGCACAGTATGGAATCGCAGCTCATGGTGCTGGCCGGTGACCGAAACGTTCATTTCCGCGTAGAACCGAATGTTACGGTTGCTTTCGACTGTGATGGAATGAAGCAAGTTATTCTCAATCTGTTTCAAAATGCGGTGCAGCATACTGACCCTGTGAACGGTGAAATCGAGCTTACATTGAGCAAGATTGCCAATGGGATTGAACTGACGATCAGGGATAATGGGGCCGGAATCGCACCGGAGCATGTCCTGCATGTATTCGACCGTTTCTACCGGATTGAATCCTCTCGCGCACGCAAAAGCGGAGGAGCTGGACTGGGGCTGTCGATCACCCAATCCATCGTAGAAAATCATCGGGGTAAAATTGACGTCCAAAGCAGCTTGGGAGTAGGGACGGTGTTTCGCGTCTGGTTGCCTAACGGTTTGAAAGAGGTTCAGAAGACAGAAGTTGTTGGTTGACAATGAGAGAAAACGTCATTTATAATCTGAGACATTCAATAAAACAACCAACACAGCCGTGAAAAGGAAAGTAAAAAAGGGATTTTGACGTCCAGAGAGTTGCCTGTTAGCTGAGAGGGCAGCCGCGAACTCTTTTTGAAAGCCACCTTGGAGCTCTGCTTTTGAAAATGCCAAGTAGAAAGCAGCGGATGGCCCACGTTATGGGGCGCATGTCTACGTAGACAGCACGAGTTTGCCTTTTGTGAGAGAGGCAAAAAAGCTGAGTGGTACCGCGATACCTTCGCCTCAGCAACCGGATTCATGGAAATCATGAGTCTGGTTGCTGGGGCTTTTTGCTTTATGACGTTGTTCAAAAAGTCGACTACTTGAACACGCACTTATGTACAAAAATAAAGAGAAAACTGGAGTGGTGGGGCATGGATCGCTTGAAGCAAAGAGAGCTGTTGCACCTGTTGGAAGAAGACAGTCGCATGAGCGCTGAGCAAATCGGAAAAATGATCGGTGAGCCAACCGAGGTCGTTGAGCTGACGATTGCAGCATTGGAAGCCGAAAAGGTCATTGTCAAATATCCAGCGCTGGTGAACTGGGAGCGTGTGGAAGATCATCCGTACGTAAACGCCATGATTGATGTAAAAGTGACGCCGAAGCGCGACGTCGGCTTTGATGAAGTGGCGGAGCGAATTTGCCGTTTCCCAGAAGTGAAGGCTGTTTACTTGATGTCTGGTGCAAGCTATGACTTGTCGATTATTTTGGAAGGCAAAACGATGAAAGAGGTAGCTACTTTTGTTTCGCAAAAGCTGTCCACTCTTGATTCGGTTGTCTCAACAGCTACACATTTTATTTTGAAACGTTACAAGCACGATGGCATTGAGCTGGAAGATCGTGACGAAGATCACAGGATGGTGGTTACGCCGTGAGTACACAAGTCAAAGTCAAAAACCGTTTATCCAGTACAGTTCAATCGTTGAAGCCATCGGGCATTCGCCGCTTTTTCGATTTGGCAGCATCGATGGAGGGAGTCATTTCTTTAGGGGTTGGGGAGCCTGATTTCGTTACTCCTTGGCGCATGAGAGAAGCTTCGATTTCTTCGCTGGAGCGTGGACATACAGCTTATACATCCAATGCAGGTATGCTGCCATTGCGTGTGGAAATTCAGAAATACTTGGAAGAACGTTTTTCTGTCAGCTATCATCCAGAGACAGAAATTCTCGTGACGGTCGGTGCCAGCGAAGCGATTGATATCGCACTGCGTGCTATTCTCGATCCGGGTGATGAAGTATTGGTCGTGGAGCCTTGCTATGTCTCCTATGAACCAGTTATTCGCTTGGCTGGTGGTGTGCCGGTTTTCCTGAAAACGACGATGGAAAACCAGTTTAAACTGACACCGCAAGAGCTGGAGACGCACATTACCGCACGTACAAAAGCAATTATTTTCTGCTATCCAAATAACCCGACCGGGGGGACTATGACGGCTGAAGAGTGGAAAACACTTTTGCCGATCATCGAAAAGCACGACCTCATGGTGATCTCCGATGAGATTTATGCCGAGCTTACCTACGGTCGTATGCACGATAGTATCGCAGCTCTGCCAGGGATGAAAGATCGGACGATCCTGATCTCCGGTTTTTCCAAAGCATTCGCGATGACCGGCTGGCGTTTGGGATATGTCTGCGCGTCACCTGATTTGCTCGCAGGCATGCTGAAAATCCATCAGTACACCATGCTGTGTGCTCCGACAATGGCTCAGATGGCTGCATTGGAAGCCCTGCGTCATGGACGGTCGGATATGGAACGAATGATCGAGAGCTACCGTCAGCGCCGCAATTATGTAGTAGATGGATTCCGTCATATCGGATTGACTTGCCATGAACCGGATGGAGCATTCTACGCATTTCCGTCTGTTGTTTCTACAGGTCTCAGCTCTTCTGAGTTTGCGGAGAAGCTGCTGATGGAGGAAAAGGTAGCTGTTGTACCTGGAGATGTGTTCGGCGAAAGCGGAAAGGGACATATCCGTTGCTCTTATGCGACATCGATGGAGCAGTTGAAGAAGGCGCTGGAACGTATGGAGCGCTTGATGGGACGACTGTCCTAACATTTTCCGGGAAATAAAGGGGGGGCGGCTTTCAAGCTGCTCCTTTTTTTACGAGTGGTTGTGGTGGGGAAGAAGCGCATTTCCAGTCTACGCTTCGGCCTACGCCCCGCAAGGGGGGATTCACTGGCCGCCTCGGAAAAAATGGTGGGAGCGCTTCAAACGTAGAAGTTTCGATGAAGTGTTTCATAGGTGAAGCTGAAATTCCCTACCATTTTTTCCAAGGCTGGGATGGGCTCCAGAGGCGCTTGACTGGAAATGCGCTTCTTCTTACGCGGCTGTGGGAAGGGAACAGCTTGAAAGCAAATGCAAAAGGATGTTTTGAAGGTTGTTCGAGGAGGGTTTTCCTAATGATTTCACTGCCAACCCATTTTACCAAAATAATTACGGGCGTACATAAAGAAGCGGGGTGTCTCTGGCTGGATTCCTTTCATGAGTTGATTGCAGATTGCGAAGCACGGTGGTCATTAAAAGTGCTAGAGCCATTTCCACTCTCCTATAATTTTGTCGCACCAGTTGTGTTGAAGGATGGAACAAACGCAGTACTGAAGCTGGGAGTGCCTGGCGTGGAATGGCAAAGAGAGCTGGCAGCGATTCGGGGTTTTGCAGGGCGGGGAATGGTGCAGCTTCTCGATGCTGACGAGGAAAAAGGGATGATGCTTTTGGAGCGCATCATGCCAGGAGAGACACTGGACAAGCTGAGTAGCGAAGACGAGCGAATTCAATGCTTGGCGGACGTAATCAAAAGAATGCATACACCCATTTCGAGGGTTGGCAAGCTTGCGTCGAGATTCCCGACGATAGCAGACTGGGCTGTGGGACTGGAACAGATTCGCCCCCATTTCCAAGGGGGGACAGGACTAATTCCTGAGCAAATGGTGGAGCAGGCCATGCAATGGTACAAAAAGCTTCTCCCCACACAAAAAGAACCGTGCTTGCTGCATGGTGATCTTCATCATGAAAATATTTTGCGTGCAGAAAGAGAGCCGTGGCTGGCAATTGATCCGAAAGGACTGATTGGGGAGACGGAATACGAGGTGATTCCGTTTTTGCTGAACCATTTGCCAGAGGATGGGCTAGAAGAGGTAATGAAACAGCGGGTCGATGGGCTGACGAAGGCGCTGTCCTTGCAAAAAGAGAGAGTGTTAGCATGGGCGTATTGCCACAGTGTGCTGTCAGCTTGGTGGTTCATAGAGGATTTTGGTGCAGACGGTGGGCGTTTAGTGATGCCGAGAGTTTTTGAGAGGCTGTTAAATGAGTAAAGGCTTCACCCTGTGGGATGAAGCCTTCTTTATTTTAAATGAATAAATGAGATTTTTCGTGATACGAAATATTAATAGCCAGTTGACTGATTCAAGGTGGCAGCAGCGAGATTGTATTGGTAAACCGATTCGATTGCTTTTGTTTCAGAGTCAAACAGGTTTGCTTCGTCTTCCATCAATTCTTTCATCGATGCTTTCCCTAATCTATATTGATCGATTGTTGCCTGATAGCGCTCCAATGCGGTTTCTTTCTTTGTTGTACTTTCCTCTAATGCCTTTTTCGCTGCGAGTAGCTTCGTATAGTTGTCACTTACCTCTTGACCGATTTTCTTCTGTGTTTTTTGTTTTTGCAGTTCTGCTTTTTTGTGCTCATTTTTTGCGATTGTACCTTTATGTGTGCTGAGAGCGGAATACTCTGCCGTGTAATCAATTCTAACTTGGGCAAAGTCTATTTCTGCTTGTGCCTTGATCATCTCAGGACGTTTTTCAAAAGCTTTTGCTTGCCATTGCTCCAGGGAAAGCAGCTCGTCCTGAGTCAGATCAGTGGAGATCATTTTCCATTGTCTGTCTGCTTTTTCGTTCAATAAATCGTTGAGCTTGGCCAATGTTTGTTTGTAGCTGGCTTCAAGGGCAGCGAGATTTTTGTGAGCTTCTGTTTCTTGGGAGTCCAACCAGTACTGTCTTTGCAAGCTTTTCTTTTGCGCTTTGATTTTGGCGTCTAATGATTGGACTTCGAAGAATGCTTTTTGCACTTGCAATTGAACGGTGTTTTTTTGCGTATTCAGGGCGACTTCATCGACAACCACTTCTTTGACCGCTTTGGCAGCGTCTTCGAATTTCTTTTTGGCATCAGCCAGAGTCATGATGTCAGCTTTTTTGATTTCTTCTTTTTCTCTCAGTGTAATGGAGGTTTCGTACTTCGTAATATCTAATTCAAGCCGAAGCAGCTCCAGATCGACGCTGTTCTTTATTGCCTGTTCGACTGCGAAATCTAGCGACAAAGGGGAAACATCCGTCTGTTCAGCAGTGGCCACAAGTGGAGCAGCCAGAGCCAAATGGGCGCCACCTGTGAGGAGAGAAGTGACTAATGTTGTACTGTAAATGTGTTTGAAGAGCCTGGATTTCATGGGGCAACCTCCTGATCATATATAAAAGAATTTGATAACGATTCTCATTATCAAATCCATGAAAAGTATATATTTCCAACTGAATTTCGTCAATAAAAAAATGTTTTTCACCATGTTCTTGGTCGAAATCAAAAGGAATCCCCTTCCGGAAAAGGCAAAAGGAGCATCTGCCTGTTTCCCAGAAGGGGATTTGTTTTTCTAATGGGAAAAGAACTATTCTTTGTCCCTGTTTTCTTTGTTTTCCGCAGCCGACTTGGCAGTTTGGTTCAATGTCCCTTCCTTTGGTGTAAGGGAATAACCATGCATATTGCTTCCGTTATAACCCATGTCAGGCTTTTCTTTTGAGATACGATCAGTCATTTGCTTCCCCCTTATTTTGTCCAGTGGGTGTAGAGTCTTGCTGCACATACGGATTGTCGATGTCATTTGGTTCCTTGTCCAGATTGGTACGGATCGCGAGGATTGGACTAGTTGGAGGTTGAGCGATCAGTCTGTCATCCAGTTGCTTAAAATCAGGCAGGTCGTTTTCGCGATTGTCATCCATGTTCGTCTCCTCCTTTACGGGTTAGTATGTCCACCATCTGCCTGTCAATTTCCTAAACTGGAAAAGGAAACGGCACACAAAAACAGCCCCAGTCCCAGAGAAGCTCGGGCAGAGGCTGTAGATCATCTTTGTGCAGTTAACTCGTTTTCTTGGACAGGATCTTCATAAAAGAGGCAAGATTCGTTTGAAGCAATGGTGTAAAGGAAGAAAAGGAAGCATTTTCAGCGAGCGTATTCATTTGACGAACAAATTCCGTGGTGTCCTTTGTATTTACATTCTCAAAACGGTTAGTGATTTTAGTATTTTTTAAATCAGAGAGAAGTGTAGCTTGTTCGTTCCGGTATTGTGCGATCCAGTCTGGACGATGTTGCAGCTTTTTGACGAATTGAATCAGCATGCTTACTTTCTCTGTTTGATTGGTGGTAGCCGCTTGCATTTTTTTGTAGGCTTCCGGGTCATATCGTTCCATCAGTTTGGACGGATTGACATAGTCGTCCGGCGCCCCATGTGGTTTTTGCGGAAGCTCTACGTAGCTGACACTGCCAGTCGCAGGGTCAACTTTTCGTGTTTTGGCAACGCTAGCGAGCAGATGGAGGGTATCCAAAAATTCAGCAGCATTTTTTTCATCAGCCATGTATTGGTCTGCCAAATATTTGCCTTGGGTTAATCCGACCTCTACCAAAGCAGCTCTTTCTTCATCCGTGTAGGTGGATTGGGAGTTGAAAAAATTACGTTCGAGGATCTGATCAAAGGCCTTACGAGCTTCAGGTGGTTTATCTGCGAAAATTTTATCCAAGCGCTGGTTAATCTCTGTGCTAAAGAAAAATTGGACGCTGTGGTGTTCGATGGCATCAGCAGGGAGCTCGCGTGCTTTGTGAGAACGAAGATCTACTGTATCGTACTCGGGCAATCTGGGCAATTCTAAACGAGTTCCTGTCACCATTTGGGGTGCAAGTTGGTTAGTGGATAGCTGGGGGGGTAGGTAGCGGTTATTCGATTGGATGTGCATGTTCTACTCTCCTCACATGGATTCATGTTCAGTCGTGAAGGCAGGAGATCATGGTTACCTTTTATCAGATGACTAGTATGAGTTGCGAGAACGGAAGGAAACGGATCTCTATTGCTTCTTTTCTATACTATCGGCTCTTTTCGGGCAATTATTAATATACTGTTTAGCATGAAAAAGGACTCCCGTTCAGATAACGGAAGTCCGTATTTTTTCTTCGATTATTTCGTGTATTCATCCATGCTGAAGTCAACTTGTTCAAGAGGGACGAGCTTTGTCTTTTGCGTGACTTTATAAGCGAGCCAAATGATTAAGAACAGAGGCAAACCAATGTAAGAGACCGCGACGCCATACCAGTCGATCGTTCCACCCAAGAATGCGGAGTAATTTTGCCCCAAAATAACGATACAGCAAATGATGAAGGCAAAAATCGGTCCAAACGGGAACCACTTTGCCCGATAAGGCAATTCGCTTAAGTCACGGCCCTGAGCGATAAACGCTTTGCGGAAACGGTAGTGACTAATGGCAATTCCCAGCCAAGCGATGAAGCCTGACATACCAGACGCATTCAAAAGCCATACGTACACTTCGCCTTCCCCAAACAGAGAGGACAGAAAAGCAAGGGCGCCGATGAGCGCAGTCAAGATCAAGGCATTGATAGGTACGCCATTACTTGTTACTTTTGCGAACCATTTTGGTGCTTTTCCTTCCTTCGCCAAGTTCCACAGCATGCGTGTAGATGCGTACATGCCAGAGTTACCAGCAGACAATACAGACGTGAGAATAACGGCATTCATGACGGATGCTGCAAAAGCAAATCCGGCATTTTCAAATACAATCGTAAACGGACTGATCGCAATATCCGTCAGGTCGCCACTGATCAGATTTGGATTATCGTATGGAACCAACAACCCGATGATCAAAATAGCGAGGATGTAGAAGAGCAGGATGCGCCAAAAAATTTGACGGATGGCCTTCGGAATGTTGCGGGCGGGGTCTTCGCTCTCTCCAGCTGCGACACCAACCAGCTCCGTCCCTTGGAAAGAGAATCCGGCAATCATAAAGACACCGAGCAGGGCCATGAAGCCGCCATTGAATGGCGCGTCGCCTTTGGTGAAGTTTTGGAAGCCAACTGCTTGACCGCCCATAATGCCAAAAATCATCAACACACCGACAATAATAAAGATGATAACCGTTATTACTTTAATCAAGGCGAACCAATATTCAGATTCTCCATAGGCTTTCACAGACAGGAGATTCAAGGCGAACAGCAATCCGAGGAACAAAGCGCTCCACACTATCGCTGGGGTATCCGGGAACCAATATTTCATAATGAGTGCGGAAGCTGACAGCTCGACGGCAATGGTAATGGCCCAGTTGTACCAGTAGTTCCAACCGAGAGCAAAGCCGAGAGATGGATCGACGAACCGTGTGGCATACGTCGAAAATGAACCGGAAACAGGCATGAAGGCGGCCATTTCCCCCAAGCTAGTCATTAAAAAGTAAACCATGATACTAATGGCGAGATAGGCGACTAACGCTCCACCTGGCCCGGCGGAATGAATCGAGCCTCCGCTCGCGAGAAACAATCCCGTCCCAATCGACCCGCCAATGGCGATCATCGTCAGGTGTCGGGCTTTTAAACCACGTTGCAATTGATTTTGTGACATAAGCTGCTTGCACGACCTTTCTTGATTTTTGAGAAGGAAGGTCGGAAATTAAAAAACCGCCATAGCCAAAAAATGGCATAGGGCGGTATCATCCAATCCCCACCAAGCCTTCACTGAAGATAGCTCACCACGTTTGCTTGGCATGCAAACGTGACAGTTCTGCCCCTTTCGAGTACAGCCCCAACCCAATCGCACAGAGACGCGATATGAGTTTCGGCGGATTTTCCTTACCTGGAGTCATTGATTTTCTCTGAATCTCGTACAGGATGATATAAAAGCCGCGACCTCTATCCTCACCGTGAAAGATGAGGATAACATGTATGAAATTATGTGATTCATCAAATATAAAGGATTGTTCGGGATTAATCAATGTGAAATTTTGTTATTCAAATGAGCGTCTGGCAGGCCAAGAGCCTTGCAGCTTGCGAATTTGGACAATTTGTCCCGTATGAAACGCATCATGCAAGACAAGACTCATGACGTTTTGGTAAATCGGTGTATAGGTAGCCTTCTGGTTTAACTCTTCATCCGTCAGCAAGGAAAGCTGTTCATGAATGTTGCGATGGACGCTTTCCATTCGCAAAAGGGTAGCTTGCCAAGCTTCTTCGTCATCAGGACCGCCGGATGGGGTGAAGGTATCATCGTTCGTCTCGGCAGAGCCATGAAATTCGGTGTCCAAAAGACGATGCAACAGACGTTCTTTGTAATACAGAAGATGACTGACGTTTTCCCAGATTGTGTTAGCTGCTTCTCCTACAGGGCGCCAGCTAGCCTCCGCTGCTGATACTCCGGAAAGCACTTCTTTTAAGGGGGGATACCAGTCTTCCTTGTCATACGCACATTCCCATCCGTGCAAAAGCAATTCCTTCCGATTCATACGCTTCCTCCTCGTCTGTGAAACAGATTGATGAAACGCTATAATAACAGTAAGAAATGAGTGTGTAACCAGTTAATTTAATTACGGTGGTTACAAATAGAGATTACCATATCCTGTATGGTCATACAAGAGAGAAAAATGAAGGGTTTCGTCAGGAGAGATGATGCCATGGACTGGCTTTGTATCGATTTTTTAAATAGTGATTGGAGGGATTGGCGCGGTTCTGGTCGTTGGGAAAATCGTCTGGAGAACCAGGAATGGCTGTCATCCTTTTTGCAAACATACAAGCTAACCGCTCCGCTACCTATGGATGAGGAGTATGCCGCGTCTCTTTTGCAGTTGCGCGAACGTTTGAGACGTATGCTGGAAACCGTTGTGCATGGGGACCGATTCCAAGAGGAGGACCTTGTGGAATTGAACAAAGTATTGGCCCTCGCCCCATTTCATAGGCAGGTGTTGTTTGTAGAGGAGGAGGGCGGCTACAGGCAAAAGCAATCTAGCTCAACAGAGGGCTGGCCGCTCGTGATGGCACAAATTGCTGCTTCTTTCGCGGAGTTGCTTGCCCCACAGCATCTTGAGCGAATCAAAATATGTGACAACGAGGATTGCCGCTGGGTGTTTTATGATGAAAGCCGCAACCGGGTGCGCCGCTGGTGTGATGACAAAATGTGCGGAAACTTGATGAAGGTCCGCCGTTTTCGTGAACGGAAAAAGGAAAAAGGGTGAAGCGCTAAAGCTCACCCTTTTTATCTGTTCATTTATGAAGCTGGGGTCAATTGGACCAGCTTAGGGTAGATGGACGAACCTGCTGCTACGATGCCTGAGCTTTTCCAGCAAAAATCGTTTCCTTGTGTATCAGTAATTTTGCCTCCGGCTTCCTGAACCAAAAGTGCACCAGCCAGCCAATCATACACCCCTTCACCATATTCCCAGTAACCGTCGAGTCGCCCGCACGCCACATAGGCCAGATGGAGTGATACTGCGCCTTGCATGCGGATGGCAAAAGCCTCTGGCATCACTCTTGTCAAGGAATTTGCTGTATACTTACCGACCAAGTGGTTCATTGGCTCGGAGGAAGCAAAGAGTGTACCTAAAATGCACTCACTCAGCTGCGATTTGGCTGAGGTACTGATTTTTTGTCCGTTTAGAAAAGCTCCACCCCCGTCAATTGCTGTAAACAGTTCATCACGGCATGGATCATAGACAAAAGAAACAACTGTGCGTCCTCCGTCAATCAGGCAGAGGGAAGTAGCCCACATCGGCATATTTTGCAGAAAATGAACTGCTCCATCGATTGCATCCATCACCCAGTAAGGACTTGCGAATTCAGGCTGTTCCTGTGCAGCCAGATCGAATTCCGCGTCAGAGAATTCATAGGTGGGAAAACGCTCGGATAATGATTGCTTCAATCGAGCTTCAACCACGGCATTTACCTCTTCAAAGCGTTTAGCCATTGCTTCCTTGCTGTGGCAGGGCGCGCCTTTTTCAAATTCCACTAGCAGCTCCTTTCCAACACTTCTTACCAGTTCCTCGCAAAATTGCACATCTTGTAGATTCATAACAATTCTCATCCCTTCTCTTTTTGGTAAAAATCGAGTAGTTTCCTTAATGGTTTCCATACTTTTCAGCAAGTTCAGGACCAAAATCAGTCTCAGTCTCGATATGCTGCACGAGAAATTAAGTAGTATGTTTGAATACTACTATGAAAGGATTAGTTCGTCAACACCACGAAAATGTCGAGATTCACAAGTTATGCACATGTGCAGAGTGTTTGAGACATAATAAGTAGCATCATACGTGGGAACGGAAATGAGGTGGGTAGGATGAGTCAAACACGCAAAAAATGGTTACAGGCACTGGTATTGGTGACACTAGGGGCGATTTGTCTGGCTATATGGTATTTGCAGCCATATCAGCCCGATCAGGCAGCGTTAACGGCCATGCAAGGCGGTGAAGGGATTACGGTCATGGATACGAATGACTGGATTATCTTCCAAGGCGGGGAATCACGCGAACCGGGACTCATCTTATATCCGGGAGCACTGGTCAAACCGGAGAGCTATGCTCCGATTGCCCGTGCCTTGGCAGGCTACGGCTACCATGTTTTTCTCGCGCGAATGCCGCTGAATTTGGCCGTAAGCGATATGACGCGAGCGACACAAGTATTGAAGGCCTACCCAAATAAAACGTTTGTCATCGGAGGACATTCGCTCGGTGGTACCATGGCAGCTGAATTCGCAGCTAACCATCCGGACCGAATCAACGGTGTGTTTTTACTGGGAGCGTATCCGAACAGTCAGGGGAACTTGAAGAAGGTGAATTTGCCGGTGCTGTCTTTACTCGGATCTCGCGATGGAGTGATTAATATGGAAAAGTTTTTGGAGAGCAAGCAATATTTGCCGGAGCGTACGGTGTACATGTCCATAGAAGGGGGAAACCACTCCCAGTTCGGAAGCTATGGATCGCAGGAGGGCGACAAGCCCGCTGCCATTACTCCTCAGGAGCAGTGGCAGCAAACGGTGGCAGCAATCAAGGATTGGCTGCTTAATGATGTCATGATGATGAACGTGGAATAATACCGGATACAACACCTGTAATGCGAATGTTTTCCGAGGGGAGCAGCATAGGCGTATCTTGCTCGCGTGTGGTTGTAAACAAACATTCCAATGGATTGACGTCTGCTGCGATGCGCACAAGGAACTGCCCCTCTTGTCGGATCAACACAGGTCTGTCTTTTACGGGCTCCATCGAAAAGTCTGAGATCAATAGGGCGTCTCCAGGAAAAATACCGAGACCACTAAGACCGTCATCTCGCATGATGAGGGCAAAGCGGGCCACGTGATAGCTGGCTACCTGCAAAGAGGGCAACAGCGACAGCTCCTCGTCTTGGTCCAAGGCGAGATCAAAAAAATGAGTCGTGTATGCATCACCGGCAATAAAGACTTGTTTCATCAGGTATCCCTCCTGCATAAAAATAGCGTCGTAATTTACCCATAGACGGGAAAACCTTTGGCATACATACGGCTAAGTATGCGCTCAAAACGGGCACGGGCAAGAGGCATCGGCACCTGAAAGCGCTGAGCCAACATCGCCGGTGCGTTGTATCGCGAGCAATCGGCCAAAAGGGGGCTCATCATGTAAATGGGTAGCAGCAAATGCTCGGCAAAATGATTCGCCTGCGATTCTTGCCAGTCAATCATCCATTCGCTGCTTTGGGGCTGAATGCCTTCATGAAGGAGCAAATGTCCGAGTTCGTGCGCGATTTTTACCCGCTGGGTAGCCAGATCAAGTCGCTCGTCCACCGCAATGATATAACGTCCTGGCGAAAACGGATGCGCGTGTGCACGACTCCTGCCGCAAATACGATGGACCTCGATGCCGTACGTCTCGCACAGCAGATGCAGATCGATTTGTTCAGGCGAATCGATGCCGTGATGCTGAAGCAATAAGTACACGCGACTCTCGAGCCATGTTTGCGGTTCGCAGATTTCTTGCAAAAGGGAGTGAAGCATCAAGGACCTCCTAAATGAATAGTAAGGAACGTACGTTCTGTTTTTTGCTGAAAAGAAAAACCCGCACTGGGGTTATTTTTTTTTGATGTCTTCCGTGATGTCAAACAAGGACGGAGGTCTTTCTTCGCGTACTCTACGGACTTTCCACTGTTTCTTCAAGTCGTACCAGTAGCGGCGAATTTCTTTTTTCTCCTCTTCTGAAGCGTCTAGGTACCCGTCTAGGAAATAGTAGTCGTCCGGGTCATCGATCTTTTCCTGCAAGAGCTCGTCCAACGAACGTTGATTTGTCTCTCCTGATGCGGGGAGAATATAGGCTGTGACTTCATCTGTGCGGCCCAACAACCAATCAGTCGTGACGTCCAGCACATCAGCCAATTGCCGCAGCATGTCATTCGGTGGTGTGCTGTGATTGTTCTCGTAGTTACTGATCGTCCCCTTGGTCGTGCAGACATGCTCTGCCAACTCTTCCTGGGTCAGACCTTTTGTCTTACGAGCTGTGCGTAAGCGCTGAGATAGCATGAGCGTGCCAGTCCTTCCTGTGAGGATGTACAAATTTATTGTACTAAATGAGAAGGAAAAAGAAAAGTATGGATATAAATTTTGTTTTCAACGAATTATGTACAAGCCTTTTGTACAAAATACTGATAAGGACGATGCGGGAACACTCGTTCTGTACAGTGACAAAAGGGGAGATCAAACATGGAAGATCAAGTAACAACCGTATTACTTCAGCAAGGGCCATTTGCTGCTTTGTTTGTCTGGTTGTTGTTTTATATTATGAAGGCAAATCGAGAACGCGAGGGGCGTTTGCAGGACTTGCTGGACAAATACAGCGACAAATATGATTTGATCCTCGAGGAATTGCGAGAAATCAAGGGAAAAGTGAGGAAATAACGCTTTTTGACTTTATGTTGCCCAATCCCTTGAACAGCTTATTCATGAAAGGGGACAAATCGTTGTAACCTGTGTCAGACCTTGATCGGCCTTTAGCCCTTCCAGGTCTTTTTTTCTTGCTGTGTCCTTTTCCCCATTCACACGTCTTCCATAATAACTTACCAATACTTAGCAAAAAGGAGCAGCATGACTATGCATTTACCCGTCGTCTACTCAACCATCTGTGAAAAAGCATTACAGAAAGTACTTCAGGAAGCATATCCAACCGAACAAATACAATCGGTTCACTACATGCTTCGAGGCATGAACGATACGTACCTCGTGCAGACGATCGATCAAAAACGAATCTTCAGGCTGTATCGCAGTGATTGGCGAACAGAGGAAGCAGCTGTCGCGTTCGAGATGGAGCTCTTGCTCTATTTGAAAAGACAAGGAGTATCTGTATCTGTGCCAATTGCGGACGGTTCAGGAAACCATGTCTTGAGACTGCAAGCAGCAGAGGGCAATCGCTTTGGTGTGTTGTTCACTTTTGCCTGTGGCAAGGAGCAGGAGATCGATACCGAGGAACTGAGCGAACGATTCGGCAGAGCCGTTGCCGAGCTGCATGTCAAATCAGAAGGCTTTTTCACACAGCAAGCTCACGAGGTTTGGGACGCCAAGGCGCTGATTCATCGCCCGTTAGCCATTATCGAGACACGTTTGCAGCATCGGAAGGAAGATTTTCAATTTCTCCAAAAGCTGGCGATGGAGCTGGAAGACAAGCTGAACGAGCATATCCTTGCCGGACTCGACTGGGGGATTTGCCACGGAGACCTTCAAGGGAATTTTAATACGAACTTTTGTGAGGACAACACTTATACTCACTTTGATTTCGACCTGTGCGGATATGGCTGGCGGGCGTATGATCTGGCTGCTTTCAAGCTGAGCCGAATATTGATCGAAGAAGATGACGAACTGGTCGAGGCGCTATGGAGTGCTTTTCTAAAAGGATATACAGAGGTTCGTCCTTTATCTGAAAACGATCAGGCTGCGGTGTCGCTCATGACAGGCATTCGCCAATTGTGGCTAATGGGGCTGTGCATGCATGATCCTCATATCATGGGTAGCAGCGATTCGGATGATGCTTTCGTGAGTGAGAAGATGGAATTTTTTAAAAAATATTTCGCGTGAACGAGAAGCGTTTTGCAAAGCGTTGTCAGAAAAACATGCGGCCCGAAGTCAATGATAGGTAAGCCATACATTGACGAGAAAGAGGGAGAAAAGCATGCTATCGTACATCGGAAGTGGCCACTACTGCTACGCAAATTCATCATCAATGCTTTTGGAGACAATCGGGGAGAAGGTATCGCCTGCCGTACTCGAAGTCCTCTCCGGCGTAGGCATCGGGGCGATGTGGCATGAGGAGCAGAAAGTCATTTATTTCGGTCAAGAGATTCCCGACCGTGGTGTCAGTCATGCGTTGGAGCTGCTAGGGTTTAGCTGGACGGAAAAGTCAGCGGATGCTGAGGGAGAGCCACCATTGGAGGAATTACGGCGTGACGTGGAACATGGACCCGTTTTGCTCGGACCACTTGATATGAGCTATTTGACGTATAATCCCAATGCTGCTTATTTGGGGGGCGCTGACCATTTTGTTCTCGCATACAGGATGGATGAGCAAGCAATCTACCTGCATGATCCAGCAGGATTCCCTTTTGTGAGCTTGCCATTGTCCCAGTTTGTCTTGGCATGGAAAGCTGAAAAAATCTTCGATCGCCTCTTTTCTTATCACTACTGGACAGCACCAAAGCGTGTAGGCAGTCCGTCAGAGGAGGAACAAGCTGCAAATGCCCTTCGTTTATTCCAAGGGATTTATCAGGAAAGTGCATCGGCTAAACCAAGCGCTTCGCTCCTATACGGAAAGGAAGCGATCCTGCGGGTAGTGAAACGGATAGAAGAGGAGGGTGGACTCCCCCCAGCAGAAATTGGTCATCTCTCCTATTTTGCTTTCCAATTAGGGGCGAGGCGAGCCATGGATTTCGCTGTGTTTTTCTCGAAACATGCGCCAGAGCTGGCGGCAATTAAAGAGAAACAAGCGAAGCAATTCGGACGTTGTCACACACTGATCGTGGAAAAGAATGAGCAAGAGCTAGCAAATGCCATGCGCGTATTGGCAGACATCGAAGAGGAATTTCGCCACGTGCTTTGCGCCAAATAATATTGTTCCCCCAAGTGAGTAAGTAATGCTCATTGGGGGTTTTCTTTAATTTGAATATTATTACTTTTTTATGATTCATGACAATCTCATCCCGAATGTGTTACCTTGTTATTCATTAGTCCGCGTAAAAGAGACAAAGTCCATTCCATATGGACATTATTTATTAATATTTAAAGGAGGTTCAATATTAATGAAAAATCTAGGTTTACTACCCAAAATCCTGATCGCCATTATCCTTGGGATCGGGATCGGTTCTATATCGCCGATTTGGGTTGTGAAAGGATTGGCTACATTTAGTGGCCTGTTTGGAAATTTCCTCGGATTTGCGATTCCGTTGATTATCATTGGATTTATCGCGCCAGGCATCGGTGAGCTGGGTAAAGGGGCAGGGCGTTTGCTTGGGGTAACCACAGGGGTTGCTTACCTGTCAACGATCCTTGCAGGAACGCTTGCTTATTGGGTCAGTACGAGTATTTTTCCACACATTCTTGAGGTAGGTGGACTGGTGAATCAGTATGCCAACCCGGAGGAAGCACTGGTGAAGCCATTCTTTACCGTGGACATGCCGCCGATTGTAGGTGTGATGACAGCATTACTGCTTGCCTTTACCCTTGGTCTTGGAGCGACTGTCATCAAAGGGAATGCCCTCCAAAATGTGATGGTAGACTTGAGAGATATCGTCGAGAAGCTGATTGCTTCCGTCATTGTCCCGTTGCTTCCCTTACATATTCTGTCTGTATTTTCCAACCTGACCTATGGTGGACAAGTCACCATGATTCTGTCCGTCTTCGTGAAAGTTTTCGTCATGATTATCGCCTTGCATCTATTCTATCTGTTCGTGCAGTACATGATAGCAGCCCAGATGGGACGCAAAAATCCATTCACGCTGATAAAAAATATGCTCCCCGCTTACTTCACTGCGATTGGAACGCAATCATCTGCGGCCACTATTCCTGTGACACTGAATCAGACCAAGAAAAACGGTGTGAGCGAAAAGATCGCAGATTTCGTCGTTCCACTCTGTGCGACAATCCATCTTTCCGGAAGCACGATTACGCTTGTCAGCTGTTCCATGGCAGTCATGATGCTAAATGACATGACGACATCCTTTAGCGTGATGTTTCCGTTCATCTTGATGCTGGGCGTAACGATGATCGCTGCACCAGGTGTGCCGGGTGGTGCAGTCATGGCAGCACTCGGATTGATGGAGTCCATGCTTGGATTTACTACTACGTTGACTTCGCTGATGATTGCTTTGTACATCGCGCAGGATAGCTTCGGTACTGCTTGTAACGTAACGGGTGATGGTGCGATTGCGGTGATTACGGATCGATTGAGTGAGGAGAAGGCGGCATAAAATTGCTGTTATTGGGAACGAGAACCTGTCCAGATGTGGATGGGTCTTTTTTGTAGATAAAGACATGAGAAATTATCATTATCAAATTTTTACTAAAAACGACAATGTTATTCAAGAAATATTATATTTTGACAATTTATGGAATTAATGGTATATTTCCCTTATCCAAAATATAGGAGGTTATTTTCGTGAAAAAAGTCCTACTAGCATTGACTCTAGTATTTGCTGTATCGTCTTCTGCATTTGCTGCAAGTTCGGAAACAGAGCCTAACAATACCTTTGAAACGGCTGATTCCTTTACAATAAACACAAGCATTTCAGGAACTACTGATTTCGATGACCGAGATTATTTTGTTTTTCAAGCAAACAAGACTGGGAAAGTTCGCGTTACCCTGACACATACGAATGACAAAGGGGCCCCAGCATTCCAAGTATATGAACAAGACCGCACTAAGATTGGAACTTCTGACTACAGCACCCCGATGGAGATCAATGTAGTTGCAGGTAAAAATTACTATGTGCAAGTATTGGGAATAATCGGTTACCCATCCTATACTGTATCCGCTGAAAATCTGTAATCAAGGATTGGCTAAAAAATAGAAAACTCAGTTGCAGAACAGCTTCGGTACGGATTAAGACATATGCGACTTGTGATTACGGATCGATTGAGGAAGACAGCTTGATAATCTACAGAAGGAACCTGTCCAATTGTGGATGGGTTTTTTTCTGTAAATAATAGGACAAATAACTTTCGCAAATTATCGCTCATATCGGCGGTGCTGATCCGGAAGCGAGATTGACGATCATTAAGATGCACCGTGTAATCGTTAAAGGAATTACTGTTGAAGCTCGGAAACGTTCGTGTGGAGTGTAATTTGCACGTGTGGATGGAGCGGGGCCAAATTCCCCCGTTTCCAACTAGTTCGAATTATATTATCATTGGATATAATTCCATCATTCTACTTTTTGCGAAAAGGGGAATACATAACGCAATGTTTAACGAACGGAAAGCGTTACAAATGACATTGCAGGCCATGCTAGAGCAGCGTATGGCACTGCGTCGACATTACGTCGATCAGGACAAGCAGTTGGGAGCTGACATCAAGCAGCTTTTGAGCCGCATTCGTGAGTTGGATAACGAAGCCGGAATCGGAGACGAAGAGAGCCCTGACGATGTAACTTTGGCAACAGAGGAATTTTCGGATGATTTGATGAAGCGAATGAAGGTGAGAAAGGCGCACATTCGTCATGATTATGTGGAAGTTGCGAAGCACATCGAAAACCTGTTACGGGAAGCGATGTCTCCAATGTCATTGGCTGATCTCTGCTCCGTGTTGAAAGCACGGCACCAGGTAGAGTTTGCGAGTCCCTACATTGGTGTACAGAAGTCATTAAAGTATTTGCCCCAAGTAAAAGTAGAAAAGGACGGGCGGAAACTGATTTTTTCACTCTAGGCAATCAGGGTGAGAGAGGCAGTTTCACGGGAGGCAAGACCCAAAAAAGGCGATGTGTCTATGCACAATCGCCTTTTGGTGTCTATGATTGTCTTGCTTATTGCAAGAAGGATTTGAGCATCCAAATGTGTTTTTCCAGGCTGCTGCGGATTCCCAACAGCATATCGGCTGTCCCTTCATCGTCCGCTTGATCAGCTGTTTCCATAGCCAGCTTCAACTCGTCTACAAGAATGGAGAAGTCTCTCGTGATCGTTTCTACCATTTGATCAGCTGTTTCGCCTCCTTCTGCTTCGGTGACGCTTGCAGTGTTCAGACATGCAGCCAGAGTCGCTACAGGCTTTCCACCGATGGAGAGGACGCGTTCAGCAAGGGTATCGAGATTTGCTGCTGCTTCGTTGTACAATTCCTCAAATTTTGCGTGGAGTGTAAAGAAGTGAGGTCCTTTTACATTCCAGTGAAAATTGTGTAGTTTCGTATAGAGGACTGTCCAGTTCGCCACTTGTTTATTGAGAACGCTGTAGAGTGTGTTTTCCATCGAGAATCTCTCCTTATTTATAATTATTATTTGTTTAAACTTATTATAAACTAATAAGGATTATTGTCAACACCCAGGAGGAAATTTATGTCGCAGCTGCGTATCGGTGCGGTTATTTTAGCAGGCGGAAAAAGCAGCAGAATGGGCTCTCCAAAGCAAAAATTACCATGGAGGGACGGAACCTTTTTAACAGAGTTGGTAAAGGAGGTACAAGCGATTGGCTTGTCTTGTTTCATTGTAGCGAACGATTTTTCGGGCACTCAAGTGACACAAAAGGAACAAATTGATGAACAGCCCGTCACAATAACTCCTGATCTGGTACCATCCTGCGGTCCTGTCAGTGGGTTGGTTACTGCTTTTCGCGTAAGTACCGAGGATGCTTTGCTGGTGTTGTCCTGCGACCTACCTTTTATGGATCGTGTACAAATAGCGAAATTCATTGAATTTGCCAGAGAGAGGGACGAGTGGGATGTGATTGTTGCCCAATCAGAAGGCCGAACCCATCCATTATGTGCTGTGTACCATCGGAGAACGCAGAGTAATTGGGAGCAGGCTCTTTTGAATGGACAGCGAAGATTAATGCGAACTTTAGATGAACTGCGAGTGGTGCCCTTGCCTGATGAATGCTTGGACCCTTGGGCTGTATATAATGTCAACACACCTGAAGAGTACGAACAGGCAAAACTTGAAGAAAAACGCAGAAAGACAGGACATGCTTGAGACGTGTCCTGTCTTTTGTTTGGAAAAAAGGGGCTTTTCATAAAGGGCTATCATACAAGCGTTTCTCTGGACAAACCGTATGAATAGTAGTGATGGCTAACGAAAGGAGGGAGCGCAATGACAAGAAAGTGCAAAAAACAAGGCAAACACCACGGTCACCACTGTTGTTGCAAAAAACCCGACAAACACGACCACCACTGTTGCGACAAAAAAACCGAAAAGAATTACGACCACCACTGCTGTTGCAAAAAAACCGACAAATATTACGACCACCACTGCTGCTGCAAAAAACGTGACAAGTATTACGGTCACCACTGCTGTTGCAAGAAACACGACGATTATTACGAGCCACAATGCTGCTGCAAAAAGCATGAACATTGCCACGATCACTGCTGTTACTGCAATGACCATGATTGCAAAGGCACTGAAAAACATGACCACCACTGTTGCAAGAAGCAAGACATAGATGATGAAGACGAAGAAGAGGACGACGACGAAGACAAAGATGAAGAAGATGATGAGGACGAAGACGAAGACGACCACGGCCACTGCAAGCATAAAAAGAAACGCTGCTGCTGCAAATAAAAAATTCCCACGTTGAAAGAAAGAACAAAAGCCCGAGATGCTAACTCGGGCTTTGAGATTACCAGATGAAAAAATATAGAAAAGCGGGAAGGCTCTAAGCTTGTCCCGCTTTTGATTGATTCCTTCTTTAAGGCAGAAGAATTCTTTCGGCTTGTGTATACACGTTCATTTTGTCATTGCGGATAAATCCGACTGCGGTGAGCTTCAGCTCATCTGCCAGTTGAAGGGCGAGATCAGTTGGAGCGGACTTGGACAAAATGATGCCAGCACCAATCTTGGCAGCCTTGAGCAGCACCTCAGACGAGATGCGTCCACTAAATACTAGAATTTTGTCCGTGGTGGAAATGTTATCTTGCAAGCATTTCCCATAGATTTTGTCGAGCGCATTGTGACGCCCGATATCGGAGTACTGAAGCAAAACTTCATCCGGTGTACAGAGGGCTGCATTGTGGACACCACCTGTTTGGCGGTGAATCTCAGACGACGCTTGCAATTCCTTCATCAGGCGCATGCATTGAGCGGGGGTGACAGTTGTTGTGCTTTCAACAGGCTTTGCTGTGCGCGCATCGCTAAAAAAGTAAAAGGACTGTCTGCTTTTTCCGCAGCAGGAAGTAATTCTGCGTTTGGAGTAAAAGCTCTGGGACAAAATTGTTTCTTTATGCAAATCAACGTAAGCAAATCCTTGGGCCTCATTAATCGTAAGCTGCTTGATTTCCGAGTAGCTCTTGATGACGCCTTCGGCTGCGAGAAAACCGATGACCATCTCTTCCAGGTCGGCCGGAGTACATACGATTGTAGCGAATTCCTCATCGTTGAGAAAAATCGTGAGGGGGTACTCGGTGACGATTTCGTCGTCTTCCCAGCCATGTTGGTCAGCCGAAATTTTTAACACGGGCAGTCGGGTGGTGATGGTTAGATCGGACATACGGGCCTCCTTTTTGTCGAAATTATGAAGTTTTCATGGCTATTTTGTGAGGAAAATATTGTCGAGTGAACGCTTACATGGTAGTATACTATGTGAGATGAAAAGTGTCATAAAATTTTCGTCTTTCCATGTATTCATAGCGTAAGGACAGATTGACACGGAGCAGCGACCCTGCCACCGATTATTTTGTAGCCTTGCAGCGAAAATTACATAGTGAACACAATGCTTGTTGATGCTGATGTAGCGTTCCTGCTGATGATTAACTGCTGTGTTTCATCGTAGTCCTCGTTTCCATTTGTGGAGACCTGGGTGAGTCGGTGAAATCGGCAGTTTTTCTTTTTTTCGAGAAGGCTGTTGATGGATCCACAGCATGCACAAGACCATTGCAAAGGAGATGAATGATTTGGAACAAAAAGTGAAAAACCGCTGGCTTATCGCGTTGGCTGCGGTAGGCATCCACATCTCGATTGGGTCGGTATACGCCTGGAGTGTATTCACCAAGCCAATTACTGAGCAATTCGGCTGGGACTTGCCGGATGTTCAATTTACGTTTAGCATTGCGATCTTGTTCTTGGGGCTGTCTGCTGCCTTCCTCGGTCATTATGTCGAAAAGCACGGCCCGCGCAAAGCTGGTATTCTCGCATCGATCTTTTTTGGAGTAGGAACTGTCGGGGCTGGCTTGGCGATTCAATTGAGCAGCTTGCCTCTGTTGTACGTATGTTATGGAGTGCTGGGCGGTATTGGACTTGGGGTAGGTTATATTACGCCAGTATCGACTCTGGTCAAATGGTTTCCGGATCGCCGCGGTTTAGCAACGGGTCTTGCCATTATGGGCTTTGGTTTTGCTTCCATGATTGCCAGTCCGATTATGAACGCTTTGATTGCAAATGTAGGAATCGCGAACACCTTTTATATTTTGGGTCTTATATATTTTGTTGTAATGTTGGCTTCTGCTCAATATTTGGCTCCACCTCCTAAAGGCTGGGTACCGGCTGGATTTTCCGCTGAGGGAACAGTTGGCAGCAAGCAAATCAAAAAAGATTTGTGCCAATTGACTGCCAACGAAGCGATCAAGACACGCCGTTTTTACTGGCTGTGGCTGATGCTGTTTATCAACGTGACATGTGGGATCGCTGTTATTTCGGTAGCATCGCCGATGGCGCAAGAAATGGTGGGGATGTCTGTCGGAACAGCAGCACTGATGGTAGGGCTAAACGGTTTGTTCAACGGTGGTGGACGAATCGGCTGGGCGTCTCTGTCTGATTTCATTGGACGACCAAATACGTACACAGCTTTCTTTGCTATCCAAATGGTACTGTTCTTCTTGTTGCCGAATATGTCCAATCCGATCTTGTTCATGGTAGCGATGTTCATCATTATGACCTGTTACGGTGGTGGCTTTGCATCCATTCCGGCGTACATTGGTGACCTGTTTGGAACGAAGCAATTGGGCGCAATTCACGGTTATATTTTGACGGCATGGGCTGCTGCCGGCTTGGCAGGACCGATCTTTGCAGCATGGGTTCGCAAGACGACAGAAAGCTATACAGGAACCATGAGTGTTTTCGCAGGAATGTTCGTTGTCGCTCTGGTGATCTCGCTAGTAATCCGTCTGGATATCAAAAAACTGAAGGAAGAAGCCAAACAAAGAGAAAAGTCTGTTGAATTGGCTAGTTAATCAATGGTAAAGTTTAAATAGAGAATGATTTGAAGTAAAGGTGATTTTCCTCGATGAATAAGTTCGAAGCAGAATTCAGTAATTTGGTCAGGGCTTTCCGAAAGCGCCATATGGGAAAGGGACCTAGCAAGATCAGCACCACGTTCTGCAAGAACTGGGCGATCTGCGAGATGGAAGGCAACCTTTCTCCGGTGGAAAAGTTCATCGCCACTTCGGAAGACGGAAAGCAGACATTACGAGCTGCCCGAACCGAAATGGTCAAAGAGATCTATCGGAAACACCAGCCAGTTGACATGGAAGCGTTTCTTGGAGCAAAACTCGTTGATCTATTCGTCGATATTGACATCGAACGGGATTTTGGAATGTCGATCTTTGTTTTTGATCAAGACATCGAAAAGAAAATGAAAAACGAACCGTAAGTCTAAACGAAGCAGCGTCCCTGTTCACCGGCTTAGACGTAACGGAATTCGCGAAAAGCAAACACGAAGTTGAGACTAGGTAGCGAACCTGCCGTAGACAACCACCGTGAACACGCTCTTTTCCTATAGGACAAGGGACGGTTTCATGGTGGTTTTTTTCGTCTCAATGGAGTTTATTAGAGGGGAGACTAAAGAAATGGGCAAGACCAAGCATGGCGGACCAATTAAGCTGGATACTTCGTGGAAGCCTTCCTTATGGGCTTCACTGATGCCGATGGGGCTCGGGAAAATCAAGCCGCATCACATTCGGGATACGATGAAGGTGGCCTATGACAATCGCGATAATTTGGGTTATGCCTATCGCATTTTGACCCAAGGGGTATGTGATGGCTGCGCTCTCGGCGTATCCGGCCTCTACGATCAGACGTTGACTGGTCCGCATTTGTGCACCACGCGACTGAACGTCCTGCGTCTCAATACCATGCCTGCCATGGATGCCAAATGGTTTGAGGATGTAAATGCGCTGCGTAAGCTATCCAGCGCAGAATTGCGCAAGCTGGGAAGAATTCCGTATCCGCTTTCAAGAAAACCAGGCGAAAACAAGTTCACCCGCATTAGTTGGGATGAAGCGTTAAACCGCATCGCGAGAAAAATCAAAAACATCAGCCCGAAACAGCTGGCCTTTTTCTTGACCGCTCGTGGGATTACCAACGAGGTATACTACACAGCAGCTAAAATGGCTCGTTTCCTCGGAACCAACAACATCGACAACGCATCACGTATTTGTCACTCGCCGAGTAAGACAGCACTGAAGCGGTCGGTTGGGATTGGTGCATCGAGCTGTAACTATCAGGATTGGATCGGTACCGATGTGCTCGTATTCTGGGGCTCTGTACCAGGCAACAACCAGCCTGTATCAACGAAATACATGTATGCTGCGAAAAAAGCAGGAACGAAAATTATCCTGATCAACCCGTACAGAGAGCCAGCGATGGAGAAGTACTGGATTCCATCTGTACCGGATAGTGCTTTGTTCGGGACGAAGATTGCGGACGATTTCTACCAAGTGAACATTGGCGGCGACATCGCATTCATGAACGGTGTGATGAAGATTTGGTTCGAGATGGAGGAAGCCAAGCCAGGTTCTGCGATCAATCATGAATTCATCAAGGAGCACGCGAACGGAATCGAGGAGCTGCGCAAGCATGTGATGAATGAATCGTGGGATAAGATCGTAGAATCCTCCGGTCTCAGCCGCGAGCGTATCAAAGAATTCGCAGAACTGCTCGCCAACTCCAAAAATGGTGTATTCGTATGGAGTATGGGTCTGACCCAGCACAAATTCGGTACGGACAATATTTCTCAAGTAGCCAATCTGGCCATCCTTCGTGGATTCTTGGGTCGCAAGCACACTGGTCTCATGCCGATTCGCGGACACTCCGGCGTACAAGGCTCCGGTGAAATGGGTGCCGATCCGTTCAGCTTGCCAGGTGGAGATTTTGAAGAAAAATCCTGGAACCGCATTGAAAAGATCTGGAACTTCCCGATCCCGAAATGGCAAGGAGATATCGTCGGTATTTCTTTGGAAAATGCAGTGTTGCCGGATGGACATGAGCGTAAGACGAGATTGTTCTATACGAGTGGCGGCAACTTCCTGGAGACGATGCCAGATCCGGACTTCATGCAAAAATGCTTGGAGAGCATAGAAGTGCGTGTACATCAGGACATCATTTTCAACACATCCACGCTGGTGGATGCGAAGGAAGAAGTCATCGTACTGCCAGCAATGACTCGCTACGAGCAGCCGGGTGGCGGTACATCGACAAGTACAGAGCGTATGGTTTACTTCAGTGCCGAAGTGGAAGGGCCTCGTATTGAAGAAGCTCGTTCTGAATGGGAGATTTACGTAGATCTGGCGGCACGGGTCAATCCAGAGAAAAAGCATCTGATGCACTTCTCAAGCGCAGCTGAAATTCGCGCAGAGATTGCCTTGGCCAATCCGAACTACGATGGTATCCAGCATCTGAAAAACCGTGGAGATGTTTTCCAATGGGGCGGTGCATGGTTGTGTGAAGGCGGCGTATGCCCGACACCGGATGGCCGAGCGAATCTGATTCCGATTGAGATTCCGGATTTGAACAAGCCAGAGGGACACTTCTATGTAACAACTCGTCGCGGTAAGCAGTTCAACTCGATGATTTATAGCAAGAAAGACCCGTTCAACAATGCAGACCGTTATGATATCCTGATCAATGCAGAGGATGCAAAAGAACTGCGCATTGCAGAAGGCGAAAACATCGTCGTTTACAATAAATATGGTACGTTCCAAGGACGTGCCAAATTCGAGGACACCAGACGCGGAAACATTCAAGTGCACTGGCCGGAAGGGAATGTACTCATTCCGAAGGGTGTATACGAGACATACGCAGGTATTCCCGAATACAATACAGCCGTGAAGGTTGAAAAAGCGGACACTTTCCACGCCAACAAAGATTTGAAATATGTGGAGAGAGAAGTAGAAGATTTGGAAGTAAACGTCGGCTGACGAGCTGCAGCAATGGGTGGTCAAGATTAGGGGGAACAAGCCATGCGTTTTTCGCGACAAACACTCTCGGTTGAGGAAGCGATGAGCAAGCTGTTGGCTAAATTGCTAACGGGGAGAACGGAACAAGTGCAGATCGGGGAGGCATACGGGCGAATACTTGCCACTGATCTACGTGCAACATACGATTTGCCGCACTTTGACCGCTCGCCGCTGGATGGATTTGCCGTGAGAGCTGACGATACGGTTGGGGCCTCCGTTGATCACCCGATTACGCTAACAGTGCTAGAGACGGTTGCGGCCGGGCAAGTACCTACCAAAGAATTGAAAAAGGGCTGCGCGACTCGGATCATGACAGGCGCGATGATGCCTGCGGGTGCGGATGCGGTCATCATGTTTGAGCAAACGTACAACCCAGCCGAAGAGGCGGATGCTGTGCGAATCAAGCGTGAGATGAAGCCTGGGGAAAATGTATCGCGTCGCGGTGAAGAGATGGCCAAAGAAACGATCATTGCCAAGGCGGGTGAGCGGATTAACGCAGGTACTCTCGCCAGCTTGGCTACGTTTGGCTATTCGCAGGTAGAGGTGTTCTGCAAGCCGCGTGTCGGTCTGATTTCGACTGGAAGCGAGCTGTTGGAGATTGATCAGCCGCTTGCTCCAGGCAAAATTCGCAACAGTAATACGGTGATGCTGACTGCCTTGATTGCCGAGGCAGGGGGCATCCCTGTTTCGTTTTCAAGATTGCCGGATGATTTGTTGGTGGCGAAGGCGAAAATTAGTGAATGCTTGCGGGACGTGGATCTGGTCATTTCAAGCGGCGGTGTGTCCGTTGGGGATTTTGATGTGATCGCGGCTTTAGTGGATGAGCCTGAGGTGGAGCTTTTGTTCAACCGGATCGCAATACGTCCAGGAAGTCCGACGACGGCCATGATTATGGAAGGCAAGCCTTTTATTGCCCTATCAGGGAATCCGGGTGCCTGTTTTCTCGGGTTTGAATTATTTGCGCGAGCAGCCATTCGTCGCATCTCGGGAGAAGCCCACGTCGTGCAACAGGTGATTAAGGCGAGACTCGGCGTCGATTATACGAAGCCTTGTCCATACCCGCGTTATCTGCGAGGGAAGCTCCTCGAAAAAGACGGGACTTTGCACGCAATCCCTGATTTCAATGAAAAGGCAGGGAATCTGGGGACGTTGAAGGACAGCGAATGCTTTATGATCATACCAGCCGGGGGAAGCGGGAAAACAGCAGGAGAGCTGGTTGATGTTCTTACCCATGCGGCCCCAACCTGGAGAAGAGAGGGATAGCGTATGGTCAAGCCACCTTGTGTTTTGCAGATGGTCGGTTATTCAAACAGTGGCAAGACGACGCTGCTCACTAAGCTCATTCCGATTCTCGAAAAGGCTGGGATAAGAGTTGGGGTCATCAAGCATGATGGCGGACACGATTTTGAGTGGGATCAACCTGGGAAGGACACTTGGCGTTATCGTGAAGCCGGGGCCTCGCTAGTGGCTATCACATCCAAAACGAAAACGGCCATCGTGGAGCAAAAGCCGCAAGAGCTGTCCGTCCTGATCCAGCGTCTGGCAGATGCCGGGGCCCAGCTCGTTTTGGTCGAAGGCTTCAAGCGTGAAGGCTATCCAAAGCTCGTCCTGCTTCGCAGGCCAGAAGATGAAGAGCTCTTATCTATCGTTACGCATCTGGTAGGGATCGTAGGTTGGTCGGAAAAGCCTCAGCCGGGGTTGCCCTTTTTCGATATTAATGACATAGACAACATAGCCAATTTTGTAAGGGAACGGGTTTCCGTTTGGCGTTGTCAAAACTGATTAGAAACATTGAGATCATTCCAGCTTGATTGGGGATGATCTTTTTTTGTAGCATGGCAGATGATCCATGTAATGAAAAATGTGGTAATGTAAATAAAAAATCGGCGAGAAATGATAAGGAGCAAAGAACATGAAATGCCCTCATTGTCACAACGAATTAAATGAACTGCCTTTCTGTTATGGAATAGAAGCGCCACATTATTTTTACATGGTACCAGAAGAGAAACGAACAGAATTAATCAGAGACTTTTGTGTAATTGATGAACAGCATTTCTTTATTAGAGGACATATTGAAATACCAATAATAGATAGTCATGAGAAATTTATATGGAGTGTTTGGGTTTCTCTTAGTGAAGAAAACTTTTTGAGATCGAATGAATTGCTGCACGTAGAAGGAAGAGAAAGTGAAGAACCGTATTTTGGCTGGTTATCGACTGAACTTTCCATCTATCCAGAAACCACCCTATCCTTAAAGACATGGGTACATACACAAAAAGTTGGTGTGGTACCCTTCATAGAATTAGAACAAACGAATCATCCACTTGCGGTTGAACAAAGAGAAGGAATTACAATGGAGAGAGTGAAAGAAATTGCTCATTTCATCAATCATACCGAGTAATCAGAAAATGCCTGCTGCCGGGATGTTCCGGCAGCTTTTTCGTTTTCTCATGACTTAGACGATAGCTTATGGATTGCTTCAATTAGGCAGTTTTGGACGTATATATTCAATCCAATGGCTGATAAACTTGCAGCATATTTCAAAAAAATAGGAGTGATAACAATGGATGGAGTGCGTTACAAAATAAGAGAAGTATTAGATAAGAGCAAGATTGAGACATTTTTGCAGCAAGCTAGAATCGGGCATCTTGGAATGGTCGATGGTCATCTGCCGTATGTAGTTCCGCTCAATTTTGTTTGGACAAATGGGAAGCTTTATTTCCATGGTGCCACCGGCGGGAGAAGAAATCAGGTTATGGATGCTAATCCAGAGGTCTGTTTTACGGTTTGCGAAGAATATGGAACGATTACTGATCCGGTGCCAGCTAAGACGGACACAGCGTATATGAGTGTAATGATTTTTGGCAAGGCACAGCCTATCGTTGATCTGGATGAAGCTACATACATGCTGCAAGAAATGATGAATAAGTATGTGCCAGGCTACTATAATCGGCCTTTACCCAAGCAGCACGTAGACAAATACCGTTCAGCAGTATTCGGTGGTCCGGTTCAGGTGTACCGGATAGATCCACAGCATATCACTGCGAAAGAAAACCCAATAGAAGAAGAAAAAATGTTCAAACCTGGTAAAAACGTATAATCTCCGCAAGACGAAAAATGCCTTCTTGAATGGTGGATTCATCTACTTTAGCAAAACCCAGCACCCATCCTTTTCGATCGCATCTCAAACAATACTTGCTAAGAGGATAAACACGGATTCCTTTTTCCAGTGCCAGGATCGTCGCGGCTTTTTCATCAAACGATTGATCAGCTTCAAGAAGGATATGCAATCCCGTTTCTACGCCGCTTAGTGTGAAGTGTTCGACGAGACCTGTCGTGATGATGGCCTTCGTCATGGCTTCATGTCTGCGCCGATAAACATTTCGAACCCGTCTCATATGGCGCATGAAATGACCATGCTCAATAAAATGAGTAAGCGTTAATTGCTCCATAATCGGAAGATGTCGATAGGTTAATTCATGGACGTGGGCGAGCTGACGAATGGCCTCTTTGGGACCAACGATTGCCGATATCCGTATACCAGGAGCAATCATTTTGGAAAAACTCATCATATACAACGTGTTCTGAGGTCGCTGACTGAACAAGGTCGGAAGTGGGTCGCCGCGATAGCGAAATTCGCTGTCGTAATCATCCTCAACAATCCAAAACTGCTGCTCGGCAGCCATGTGTAACAATTGTTGCCTGCGAGGTTCGGACATAATGACTCCAACCGCACACTGATGCGATGGCGTAACATAGACAAGCTTGGACCCCGGATGAATCTGGTCTGCGCATAACCCGTACTCGTCAACTGGAACGGAGACAACCTGCATACGCCGATACTTCATTGCCATCCAGGCAGCAGGGAAGCCAGGATCTTCTACAGAAACGGTATCCCCTTCATGTAAAAGGGCTTGGGCGATCAGATCGATGCTATGTTGTGCACCTGAGGTTAACATGATTTGATCGATATTTACATGAATGCCCCGTTCAAGTGACAAGTAACGTTGAATCTGTTCTCGTAGCGGTTGGTATCCATAGGCATTGCCATAAGCCCAACTGTCCAGATTCGTTTCTGTGGAAGCCTGTAAAAACGAACGCCTCCAAATTTTTTGAAAATGTTCGTCCAGATATGGCTCATGGGGACTGAAATCGACCTCAACCTTTTGACGATCTCTGTCCCCGAACCAACCTTGCAAATGACCGATTGTAGCGTTTAATAAAGGCAATTCGGGAGGGGCAGGTCCTTCGGGCGCAGCAACCTCTAAAGGACGAGTTGCATAAATCCATTCGCTAACTCTCGTTCCACCGCGGCGAGAGGTGACAGTGTAGCCGCGGCTGAATAACTCCTCATAAACAATCTGTATGGTTGAACGGGAAACGCCAATTAGAGAAGCGAGTTCGCGGGAGGGTAGTAGCAATTCACCTGGCTGCCATTTTCCAGAGGTAATATTATGGATCGCTTGGTCCAGCAGTTGCTGCCAGATTGGACGCTTGTCATCTCGGTTTACGGTTAGCATTCATTCACCTTCAGTATTTTTGATGGAATTTAATAACAATCCATTGGTTGATATGCTAACATGGCAAACCTTTTTTTTGCAACAAGACGGTTGGGGGACGACTTTTTCTTAAGACATTTTGAAATTGTCACAAATCGTTTCTATTTCCTGTGACCAGAATCACATGTGCATGCGTGAACCTCCCGTACACTTGAAATATAGAAAGAACGAAGCACTTCAAGGAGGTTCTACAATGTTAAGCCAAAAAACCATTGAAATCATAAAATCAACCGTTCCTGTACTAGAGGTGCACGGAACTGCCATTACAAAACGTTTTTATCAAATGATGTTTGCCAAGCACCCTGAGCTTCTTAATATTTTCAACCATGCCAATCAAAAGCAGGGAAGACAGCAAACAGCTCTGGCCAATGCGGTGTATGCTGCGGCTTTGTATATTGATAAGCTGGAAACAATTTTGCCTGTTGTGAAGCAGATTGGACACAAGCACCGCAGCTTGGGAGTAAAGGCCGAACACTACCCAATCGTCGGGGAAAACCTGCTTGCTGCGATCAAGGACGTACTTGGGGATGCCGCTACGGACGAGATTTTACAGGCGTGGGCAGAAGCGTATGGCGTCATTGCGGATGCCTTCATCGGTGTAGAACACGAAATGTATGAAGAGGCGAGCGGGCAGCCCGGAGGATGGGGAGATTTCAGAGAGTTTATCGTCCAACGCAAGGTGAAGGAAAGTGACGTAATCACTTCCTTCTATCTGGTTCCGGCAGATGGTCAACCGATTTCCAGCTATGAGCCAGGGCAGTATATCAGCGTCAAGGTAGAATTACCGGGTGAGGAATTTACTCACATTCGCCAGTACAGTCTCTCTGATGCGCCAGGGAATGCGTACTACCGCATTTCTGTCAAACGCGAGGATGCGATGCAGGATAAGCCAGCAGGAAAAGTATCCGTTTATTTGTCTGAAGAAGTGAAGGAAGGAGATAGCCTGCAGCTGTCTGCTCCGGCAGGAGATTTTACCTTGCAGCAAGAGGACAGCCGTCCGGTTGTGCTGCTCAGTGGCGGTGTAGGATTGACCCCAATGATCAGCATGCTGAACACACTGATCAAATCGGGAACAGACCGTCCGATCACCTTCATTCACGCAGCCAAAAACGGAAAAGTGCATGCCATGAAGCAGGCAGTGGAGGAGCTGGCCGCAAAACATCCACAGCTTTCTGTTCACTGGTGCTATACACAGCCGACCGAACAAGATCGATTGAACGGTGCTTTCCAGAAAGAAGGATATATCGATTTGCCGTGGCTGCAAAAGGTCATCGATACAAAAGAGGCGAGCTACTATTTCTGTGGTCCAATTCCATTCATGAAGACGATCAACGGTGCTCTGTTGGAATGGGGAGTGCCAGCAGAAGACATTCATTTTGAGTTTTTTGGTCCGGCAGCGACCTTGGCATAAAGAGGCTCTCACGAAAAAAACTCAAGCTTACTCGCGATTCGCAGCTTGAGCCCGCAGCAGTCGATTTACCGTCTCGCGGCGAAGCCCGATGAGTTGACCGATTTCATCCTGAGTCAGTAACTCCGAAAGCGAGGCGACAGGGATGAATGACTGAAACCAAAGCTGGAGCTTGCGAAGCTTTTCAGCAGGAGAGACTTCGGTCAGTTGGTCGATACGCTGCTGCATCATCCGTAGCTTCCCTTGCAGCTGTAGCGCGATATCACGACACTTTTCAGGATTGTCATCCAGATGGCGATACCAATCCGGGGCAGACAGCACTTCGATCTCACAGGTCACGAGAGCGATTGCTGTCCCGTAATAGGGATTCGGGCTCATCAATGAATGATGCGGAATGATCTCATCTGGAACGATGATGTTGACCAGCGTCAATGCTCCGTCTGCATGTACCCGAACGATTTTTAACAGACCGCTCTTCAGATGATAGAGCGGTCCTGTTTCTCCTTGTCGAAACAGGACTTCTCCCTTGTGCAGGATCATGGGTTTCTCCTCGATTCTCTACGTTTTTCTCTAGCAATTATAGCAAGCCCGGCAAGAGGAAGTAAGCAAGCGTAAAAAGCAGTTTGCCGCTTTTTTAGGCTTGCTACAGCAATAATGCCTTTTGCTATAATGGGGAAATCACAGATGGATAAAGGGAGTTGTCTGATGCTCAACTTTTTTACATGGGTCGGCTTCGTAGTGGGGGTACTCACGCTCGGATTGATTGGCTATGTGGCTTACCGCTACTGGTACCATATGGGACAGCTTCCGAAGCCGGAGTTTCGTCATCTGGACACGAAAAAGCCAATGCCTGCCGACTGGAGTCATGATGAGGTTACATTTACATGGATCGGCCACTCGACGATTCTGTTGAATATGTTTGGTACGAAAATACTGACGGATCCGGTTTTGGGCGAGAAGCTCGGGATTAAGCTTGCGGGTGTCCATTTTGGTCCCAAACGCTTTACGCCTCCTGCCCTCGACTTTGCTGAAATTGGTGAGGTAGATATCATTTTGCTCTCGCATGCCCATTTGGATCATGTCGATCTGCCTACCTTGCAGAAATTAGCGAATCGCTCCACACATGTCATTACAGCGCACCAGACGAGCAAACTGTTCAAGCATATGCCATTTGGTTCATATGAGGAAATGCAGCCGGGAGAAGTCATTACAACCAAAGAAGGAATGACGATTACGGCGATTCCTGTCCGACACTGGGGCAACCGCTTTCCATGGAATCATGAGTATGGCTACAACGGCTATATGATTGAGAAAAATGGCGTGCGTATCCTCTATCCAGGCGATACGGCTTATATCTCCATGGAAAATTTGCCGAAGCAATTCGGGCCTATTGATCTGGTGTTCATGCCGATCGGCGCCTACAAGCCGGACTCTTATCAAGCCGCGCATTGTACGCCAGAGCAAGCATGGCAGATGTTCAAGGAGACCAAAGCCAAGTGGCTGGTGCCTATTCACTGGAATACGTTTGTGCTCTCGCGTGAGCCAGTTGATGAGCCGTTCGAGCGTTTGTTGGCAGCAGCGGGGGACGAGAGGGATAGGATCGTTGTTGAAAAACAAGGGGAGACGTTTTCGATCCCTGTTCAATAGGTGTGAAAAGTTGGCGACTGCTTATATGGCAGTCGCTTTTCTAACGATATGAATAAATGGGGAGGGAATAGCTACCTTATTATAGAAATATTTTTATCGAAGGAGTTTTTTGAGGAGGGGTACATATGACAAAAGCATTGCCACAACGCTGGGATATGGATGCAATTTTTCCTGGTGGCAGTGAATCAGAGGATTTTCGAGCGTTTTTAGGGACTGTGGAAGGGGATATTGCGAACCTAAAAGCGCGTTTCGAGCAATCTGGCGCTGGTTTGCATGAAACAGTCGCTTTCAAGGAAGTGATCACTCATGTTCAAAGCATTGCAGTCCGTGTGAGACAAGCAGGTGCATTTATTTCCTGCCTGACTGCTCAAAATGTAAAGGATGAGCCAGCCAAGCTGCTGGGTGGTCGTGTAAAGAGTATCTCGGCTGCGTTTGGTGCAGTATTGACGCGCTGGGAAGAGCAACTGCTGGCTATCGACGAGGCTGCATGGGAGAATCTGTTGGCAGACGAAGACTTGCAACCTCTTGCTTTTGTGCTGAATGAGCGCCGCCGCCGTGCACAGGAAAAGCTGTCGCCTGAACAAGAAGTGCTGGCAAACGATTTAGCCGTAGACGGGTATCACGCTTGGCAAGATTTGTACAATGCTGTCGTGGGACGAATGAGTATTGAGGTTGAGGTCAATGGCGAGACGAAGCAGATGTCCGTCGGGCAAGCTTCTAACCTGATGAGCAGTCCTGACCGTGCTGTTCGTGCCCAGGTTTTTGAAAAGTGGAAAGAAGCTTGGGGCAAGGAAACGGAGTTGTGCGCGCAGGCGCTGAATCACTTGGGTGGTTTCCGTCTCTCACTGTACCGTCATCGCGGCTGGGATTCCGTCCTGCGTGAACCGCTGGATATTGGACGGATGCAGGAAAAAACACTCGACGCGATGTGGCAGGCCATCGACAATCGCAAGAATCGTCTGGTTGCCTACCTGGAGCGCAAGGCAAAGCTCCTCGGGGTAGACAAGCTGAGCTGGTACGATGTAGGAGCTCCAGTCGGCAAGGTACATAAAGAAGTGTCTTACGATGAAGCGGCTGCGCTGATCGTTGAGCACTTCAATCGTTTTAATCCGAGCATGGCTGAGTTTGCGCAAAAGGCATTCGATGAGGGGTGGATCGAGGCAGAAGATCGTCCTGGCAAGCGCCCAGGCGGATTCTGCACGAGCTTCCCAGTCAGCAAGCAGTCCCGCGTGTTCATGACGTATGCGGGAAGCGCAAGCAATGTATCCACACTGGCACATGAGCTGGGGCATGCGTATCACCAGCAAGTCATGTGGGATTTGCCAGCCCTTAACCAAAACTATGCGATGAACGTAGCGGAAACAGCATCGACCTTCGCAGAGATGATCCTCGCTGACGCTGCTGTGAAAAATGCAGCGAATGACGATGAGAAACTGGTGCTGTTGGAAGATAAGCTGCAATCCATCGTTGCGTTTTTCATGAACATCCACGCTCGCTTTATTTTCGAGAAAAATTTCTACGAGAAGCGCAAAGAAGGTCTCGTTAGCCCGGCTGATCTCGACCGAATCATGGAAGAGGCGCAAAAGCAAGCGTACAACGGCGCTTTGGCAGATTATGAGCCGCACTTCTGGGCATCCAAGCTGCATTTCTACATCACGTCGTATCCGTTCTACAACTTCCCGTACACATTCGGGTACTTGTTCAGCATGAGTGTCTATGCGCGTGCGCTCGAAGAAGGTGAGAGCTTCGCGCCGAAATACGATGCACTGCTCCAAGATACGGGCCGCCTGATGGTGGAAGACTTGGCGAAGAAGCATCTCGGTGAGGATATGACGACAGTTGAGTTCTGGCAAAAAGCTGTTGATCTGGCTGTGGCAGACATCGACGAATTCCTGCGCCTGACAGAAGAAGCATAAATTCACGAATAAATAAGTACCAAGCAGTCTGTCACTATTCTGACAGGCTGCTTTTTCGTTGAGAGATTGTTAATGTTGCAGAAGAAATCTTCGGATAACATTTACCTGCGGTTTATAGAATCCTCGCTATTTTTTCGTACAGTAAAAGGGGAGGGAGTACTTGTAAAGGGAGGCATCGTAATGGACACTGGTAGTCATCTTTTGTTGGGTGTCACACTGGCGGGGTTAGCTCATATCACGCCGGCAGTGGCGCATGATCCGGCGCTTGCTCAGGCGCTGATGGTCGCAACGGTAGTGGGTTCTCATGCCCCGGATTTCGACACTGTGGCCAGACTTCGCGGTATTTCTTTTTACATTCGCTTTCATCGGGGAATTACCCATTCGATTCCCGCCTTGTTTCTATGGCCCCTCATTATCAGTCTTCCTCTTGCCTGGGGGTTTGGTCTCATGGGGCAGCTCGGGATTTTGTACGGATGGACGCTGTTGGCTGTTGTGCTGCATGTTTTTCTCGATATGCTAAACGCCTATGGAGTCCAGTGTATTCGCCCTATTAGCAGGCGCTGGGTGCATTTGGATGTACTTGCGATTTTTGAGCCACTGGTGTTCGCGATCCATCTGGCAGCGGCGATATGGTGGATAGCTTTTAGAGGAGATCCCAGCGTGCTGTTTCCGGTAGCATATGGCATGACGCTCGTGTATATTGGCGTGCGGGCTTGGCAGCATCACCGTAACGTCAGACGGGTAGCAAGGGCATTGGAAACAAGCGGCATATCCCATGTCTTCCCGAGCATACATCCTTTTCACTGGCGATTCGTCGTAGAGACGGAAGAACGGTTTTACACTGGGAGAATCGAGTATGCACGCGTAATAGTGGAGGATATGTATCCGAAGCAGCAGCGTGATGCAATCATTCAGGCTACTGTCGGTGTGGATGGTGTTCGTGCTTTTCTCGGATTTGCTCAACGAATCCACGTCACGTGGAAGGAGATTGCCGACGGTTACGAAGTCACATGGAGCGATGTGCGCTTTTGGTACAACCGCAAGCTGCCTTTTGGCGTAGATGTTGTTTTGGATCGTGATTTGAACGTTGTTAATCATCGGTTGGGTTGGCGAAAAAAAGCGTGGGACCCGCCGTTTGTATAAGGGAAGCTAGTATAGGTAAGCCTCGTCAGTTAGTGAAGCTGGGGGCTTACTTTTTTTGTGTGAACAAGGCACCTCAGCGTCTGCTTCTTACATTGTTTCAGTAAAGCTTTTGCCAAAGGTTTAAGTGGTATCGATAAACCAACAAAGCTGGTAAGAAGAAAAAGCACAGGGCTCGTAGACCTTGACAACGCCTCCCCTTTTGGAAGTGGAGACGGACAGTGAATCCCCCCTGCTGGCGTGTCAGAGTCGAAGAGCACTGGCTTTTTCTTCTCCTCCACTATGTTGACCCCATTAAGGACCTTTATCGCTATTCTAACGAAATGGTGCTAGGCAAAATCTAACAAGAATGATACACTGAAAAAAACTAAATGTTCGATGGTGATAGAATGAATGGATTATATTCGATCAGAATAGAATGGTCTCCTGCGTATGAATGTATCATTAGCCTCTACACTTACATTCACGAAAAGGAGCGCAAGCATTGTTTGCTTGGTACGGCTTGGTTTGAGGAGACAAAACAAAAACTCCCGGCGTCTTTTGCAGATGAACTCGCAGATGAACGCTGGGAAGTACTTCACCGCTTGGTGCTGCTAGTAGCGCAATCACCCCAGACCAAATCCGTTGAAGAATTTCTTGGGTGGCTGGAAAGCATTCCTCCCGGTGAAATTTATGAGCGTCTCGCGCCATGGGTGGAGACGATCCCGCTGAACTTGGGGGAAATCCGTGATCGCAGCCTAGTGTTGCTTACCCAGTGGAATGACCATTATTTTTCGAAGGTGGACCCACGCATTTTGGAGAGTTTGCAACGGAGCGCTGATGAGCTGACAGTCCGCGCTAAAGAAACGCCTCCAATTGATTTGGTCGATCATGTTACGAACGGCATTTGGATTGAGCCGATGGCAGATTTGCGAGAGGTTGTTGTGATCCCGCAATACCATTGTGCCCATTCTTCTGTCCTCGACTTTTATCGGGGGCTTGCCACTTGTATGTACCCTGTTAAAGATGCGGCAACAGCCAAACCACAGCCGATCCTCGAGCTGTTGCCCATCACACAGTGCCTGGCTGATGAGAAGCGCCTGCAAATCTTGCGCTGCCTGGCAAAAAAGACGTGCACTCTCGGGGAACTACAGAAGCAAGTATCCTTAGCAAAAAGCACCGTCCATCATCATGTAACCGCGTTGCGCAGAGCGGGACTGATTCGTGCTCATTACACAGGAAGTACGACGGTTTCCTACTACAGTCTGCGAGAAGCCTTTGTCGAGCGTCTCCCGGTCTTGCTTCGTTCCTTCTTCCATACATCAGAGTAATTTTGCTTTTGAAAATAGCATGATTTTGTTGAGAGGGTAGGTTGAATCAGAATGAGCAGTGTGAGCAAAATGAGGCAAGTGTGGGAGGCGTACCACCCGATTGTTCATCTGTTGATGGCAGGGACGGTGTTCGTTCAGCTCACCCAATCGATGAGCATCCCTTTTCTGGCCATCTATCTCGGTGAAACGACGAAGCTCTCTCACGCCTATATTGGACTGATTATCGGGGCAGGTCCTTTGGCTGGAACAGTAGGGGGATTTGTTGGCGGGATTCTCTCGGATTTGTTTGGCAGACAAAAGCTGATGTTCTTTTCCTTGCTTGCTATGGCGTGCTCGATGATCGGCTTCATTACAGTGGCTCATCCGATCAGTTTGCTGTTAATCAGTTTGGTTATGGGATTGGCGGCATCTATTTTTGCGACGGTTTCAAAAGCGCTGATGGGAGACTTGACCCCTGAGCATAAACGTTTTCGTGTGTTCTCGAATCGCTATCTTGCGAACAATCTAGGTTTCGCGATTGGTCCTATGCTCGGTGCTTTTTTGGGGATTTCCGGCAGCAATCTGGCGTTTATTCTGACTGCGGTGTCCTTGGTGAGCTTTGCCGTCATTTTATTAGTGGCATGTCGGAGATGTGGCGTCACTGATGACGGTGGGGGGAACGGAGAGGTAGAGAGAGCCAGTTTGGGTGAGATCTGGCAAGTACTCAGAAGGGATGTCGTTCTTCTTACCTTTGTCACAGGTGGAATCCTGTTAGTGACGGTGTATGGTCAGATGTCTGTTACGCTCTCCCAATACTTGCGGGAAAACTTTTCGGAGGGAGTCGCCTTGTTTGGAACCTTGATGAGCGTCAACGGATTTACTGTCCTGCTTTTGCAAATTCCTTTAACGAGGCTGGTTGAGCGTTTTTCCTTGTTTGCGAGGATAGCAGGCGGTGCTGTATTGATGGCCATAGGAGAGGTCGGCTTTGCTTTTTCGCCAGATTGGACGTGGTTTATTACAGCGATGATCGTTTTTACGCTTGGGGAAATCTTGATCATACCGGCGGAGTATGCGCAAATCGACGAGATCAGTCCCGCGAATATGAGAGGGACTTACTACGGGGCACAAAGCGCAACGATGCTCGGCAGTTTTCTTGGACCATGGGCAGGTGGTATGGTGCTCACCGCATATGGTGGCCCTGTGATGTTTATGGTCATGGCAGTATTGGCGCTGGTCAGCTTGATCTTTTATTGGCTGGGGCGCAGCTTGCATGAAAAGCGGAAGCAGCCCAGAAATGCAATTGTAGAGACTTCCATGTAGCTTCTTGCCGATTGATTGCGATTGCCGTATAATGGAAAGTATCTTTTTCAAAAGGGGACGTTTTGATGTCGGTGTGTGTTCTTAACTAAGCAACTGGATAGGGTACTCCCAGTATTTTGGCAAAAACCACATTTCATGTCGGCTTATTTGCTATGGAAAAAGGGAGGCCTTGATTAGTTAAGAACTTACGGTCATCCATCTACCCATTTGCTCGACTACGGGAACCGTGCTCTTACGCACGGTTTTTTTGCGTGACTATCCACACGCACGTAGCGAACGTATGCCCTCAAGGCGGAGATGAACGAATGTTCATGCTCTGCCTTTTTGCATGGCATCGATGGGTCCATCCCTTTTGAAAAGAGGTTCTCTACATGAAAAATTATATCGAAGACACCTATAAAAAAGTCCGTTTACAAGAAGGACAACGAGTGATCGAACAATTTTTGCTTGCGTGTTATTTTCAGCCGGGTTTGCCTACGAAAGAGCTGGCGAGAAAGGTACTCTTGCCTGTACCTGTGGCGACTGCGATCAAAAAAGAGCTGATCAAGGCAGGTGCCATACAGCAGGGGAGCGGGGTGAGATGCACCTCAGAAGGGGAGGCGTTCATTGAACAAAAGCTAGGGTATGGTGGGCTGGATCGAGAGCTGTACGAAAAGCTGATGAGAGACGATGAAGCTTGGAAAACAGAACTGGCTGACTTGCAAGCGGAGATGGAGACGATTTTTGCTGGGCGTCCGCAAGTCGATGTACAGATCGATCAGTCCAAATGCACAGTCGAGACGAGCTTGCGCAGGGCAATCTTATGCTTGCGGCATCAAAGCTTGGTGGGCAAAAAAATATTATGCGTCGGGGATGATGATTTGGTCAGCATCTCACTGGGGCTTTTGCTCAAGCGCTTGTTTCCAGGGAATCAGCAACGTCCAGAGCAAATTGACGTAGTCGATATCGATGAACGCTTTCTCCAGTACATTACGGATGTGTCAAAGCAAAATGCATTGTCCGTAGCCTGCCATCAGGCTGATTTGCGGCAGCCGCTGCCGAAGAAGCTGCAGGGTGGGTACAATTGCTTTTTTACTGATCCACCTTACACACTGCAAGGAATGGCTCTGTTTTTATCCCGCGGAATTAGTGGGCTGCAAAAGCAAAAAGGACTGTCCATCTTCCTGTCCTTTGCACATAAATCGCCTGATTTCACGCTGAATATGCAACGGGAGTTCGTGCGGGCAGGCTTGACCGTACGAGAGGTACTCAGTCATTTCAATGAATACGAAGCGGCGCAAATAATTGGAAACAAGGGACAGATGATCGTGCTTACCACAACAGAGCTGACGGCTCCGACGATCAAGCATCCATTTCTGGAGTCGCTGTACACAGGCGAAGAGACTCCTTCCAAGCGTGAGTATCAATGCAAGCGCTGCAAAAGATCGATTCAGGTAGGGGCACAGGCAAAAATAGTGACGATCGAACAATTGAAAAAACGCGGCTGCCCTCGTTGCAAGCACCAAAGCTTTGAGCTGTTGTCCCGCCGAAGAGCACAAGACTGATTGTACGCAAGTGGGCATAAGGTAGTGGTGGAGGGGAGGGAGAAAAAGAGAAGATGGCTTACGAAAAAGCGTTTGTTTTATTGCGGATCGCGACGGGAATCTTGTTTTTCATCCATGGCATAGCCAAACTTCAAAAAGGGATGGCTGCTGTTGTGACGACGTTTAGTGATCTCGGTTTGCCGGGGTGGCTGGCGTATGTGGTTTTGATCGTAGAATTGATCGGCGGTCTCGCTCTGATCATCGGAGTCGGGGCGAGATATGCTGCCTGGGGATTAGCTGCGATCATGGCAGGTGCGATTGTGACAGTGAAATGGGCGAAAGGCTTTGTCGGCGGTTATGAGATGGATTTGATCCTGTTGCTTGTCACGATTTGTGTGGGGCTAAAAAGGTGAAAAAGAGATCCGGCTGAACCAGTAAGCGGTCAGCTGGATCTCTTTTTTAAACAAACAGCTCGTAATACGCAGGAGAAACGTTATCTAAAAACGGACTTTTTTCACCCGAATAGTATAGGTGCAGCTCGTGCATGGCTCGTGTACATGCCGTGTAAAAAAGCTTGCGTTCACTTTCTTCGCCGTAGCATGCAGCGGAAGCATCATAAAGGATGACCGCATCGAACTCCACCCCTTTTGCCAAGTAAGAGGGTATGATCAAGATTCCTTTTTCAAAGGAAAGAGTAGCGGGCTTGATCAGGCGAATTGGCAATTTCTCCTGCAAAGCGTCATGAACGACTTGGGCTTCCTCTAGTGTTTTTGTGATAACAGCGATCGTTTGATGACCGCGATCTGTGAGCTCACGTATGCGTGCTTCGATTTGGTCGGTATGAGCTTGAGGTGATGTCACTTTGGTTAGCGTTGGCAAGCGACCTTCACGCATAAAAGGCTCAATCATATCCCCATCTCGTAGCAGTTGTCGTGTAAACAAGACGATGGGATAGGTGGAGCGGTAGCTTTTGGTCAGGACGAAGGTCTCCGTCTCTTCAGGCTCAAACAGGGATGTGACAGCATCAAAGCTATTCTGGTGATACGCATGGGCGTAAATCGCCTGATTCCAGTCTCCCAGCACGGTCATTTTGGCACGGGGAAACAAGCTTTTGATGAGAGCAAACTGAAAGGCGGAGTAGTCCTGGGCTTCATCGAGAAAGACATGACGGACGAGGTTGTTCGTCTGCTTGCCCTCCAATCGTTCCTGCAAATACAAATAAGGAGGGATATCTTCACATGCCAAATACTGTTGCTCTAAACGATCTGCTGTCTGTTCGCACACTGCGGGCCACTTGTCTAATCCATCATGTTGGAGAGTATTTGGAGCAAGCGTCCCGAGCAAGTCAGGTGACAAGAAGAGCTGGCGGTAAATAGCGCGAGTATCAATAAATTGGAGTTCCCGGATAAAATCGCGCAGAGGCTGAAACTGTTTTTTGACGATCCAGTTGGCTAAGAGCTCCTGCTCGCGTTCGAAGTCATCAAAGGTATCCTCCCGAAACTGCTTTTTGCGGCGCAGCGATTGATAGGCAGCCACGTAAGCGTCTCGGTCTAGCAGCTCCATTTCATCTTCTACCCATGGTTTTGAGCGTTCGCGCTGTTCCAGTTTTTTCAGCTCTGTCAGCAGTGATTTCGCAACGAGTACCATCCGATTGGGGATTGGCAGACTCGTATCGAGAGAATAAAACAGCTCATGGATGTGAGCCGCACTGATCAGAGTCTGGTTTCTAAATATAACGGGGCGAAACATGATACCAGATTGCTTCAGGCTATTCGCGTATTTATCCATGGCCTGTAAAAACAAGGAGCTTGATTTGAAACGGATTCCTTCCAGCCGCGCCTCGTATCCTGACTGATCACTTGCTGTCAGTACATACTCCATCTGTTCAAGCGGGTTTTCCAGGCGGAATTCGTCACCGAGACGATGCTCCGCGTATTCCTGAAAAGTCGTTTGCTGCATATTTTCCTCGCCGAGCTCAGGAAGAACGGTCGAGACGTAGCTGTTAAACAAAGAGTTGGGCGAAAACAAGACGATTTGCTCTGCCGTCAATGTCTTGCGATAACGGTATAGCAAATAAGCGATTCGTTGCAAGGCCGCAGAAGTTTTTCCGCTACCGGCAGCTCCGGAGACGATGACGAGTCGGCTGCGTTCATTTCGGATGATGCGGTTTTGATCCCGTTGGATCGTGGCCACGATGCTTTTCATCTGCGAATCAGCCTGTTTGCCGAGTACTTCCTGAAGCAGTTCGTCGCCAATCGTCACCCCCGTATCAAACAGATGCAGCAATTTGCCGTCGCGAATGATGTATTGTCTTTTGCACGTAATCTCTCCATTAACGCTTCCGCTCGGGGTATTGTACGTTGCTGGCCCCGGCGAGTAGTCGTAATACAGACTGGAAATCGGAGCGCGCCAGTCATAGACGAGAAACTCCTCGTCGTTTTTATCCAGCAAAGAAGCAATGCCGAGATAGATGGCTTCTGGCTTCGATTCCAGCTCTTCTTGAAAATCAATCCTGCCAAAATAGGGAGAGTGCAACAAGCGCTGCAGCGTACGCAACTGATTTTGGGCATGGCGATGGATGCGTTCACGCTCGGACAGGACTTCCGCTTGCTGCTTGATACTGGCGTAAGTCTCTACAGCTTCGATCGCATCCTCGAAGTTGACTGTCACGTCGTCCCAAAAATGCTTGCGAATTCCGATGATATCCTCGCTCACGACATTCACATGCTCTTTGAGGTCATCTATTCGGTTCTTTATCTCTGAGATGACTTGTTCAACACGTTGTTGTTCGTTTTGCCTATCTTGATCAGTCACGCTCATGGTACCGCTCCTTTTTCGTTCCCCATTTTTTGACCTGAAGGTTTGACAATCGAAAGTGAATGTGATACTATTATATTGGAGATAAAATAGCTACATATTATCGATTGACCGACAGACCAATTCTCATTTTATCATGTGATAATTGGCTTTTCAACATGGTATAGGAAAAATACAAAGTGAAATGACAGGGAACTCCTTTGGGGGTTCCCTTTTTTGTTGCGGTTAGACTTGTCCGCCAAGGATTCCGGCGAGAGCTACCCATATACGGGTTGTTCCCACCAGTCTATTGAAAAGTAAAAGGATGTCTTCTCACCTGCGTTTGGAACGCGAGCGATGAGAGCCATTCCAGGTCCGAGAATCCACTGTCCGCCAGGGGTCGCCTCAACGGTGGAGGAGGCCGGAATGATTCGCGTGGAGGTATGAATGTGATCAGAGAGTGTATCCGCCATACCAGCGCCATGCAAAAGTTGCCCTTGGGCGGTGGGACAAGACGGGAGTTGAACATAGCCGGAAGTCACTTGACGTGAGAGAGTCGTACCTGTGATTGAGGAGGCTTTGCCAAACAAGAAATGTGCTTCTATCGGGTGCGGGGATGGATTCGTGATCATCCAGTGGTTGACAAATAAATGAACGCCAGAGCGTAATGGGTTCGACAAGGCAGCGATCCCGTGAGCTCCATCGCTCACTGTGATTTTATCCGATTGCCCCATGAAGTATTTGCATTGATCCGCCATCGACATCGCATACGGAATGTGAACATTCCGGCTCAGCTGTTCCGTAGCAGAAGGAGTGGGAAACGGATAGTACCCCATCTGCATGTAGACATCCGGTATTCCGCCAAAAAAGTACGAGGGGCGAGTATAGGAGGGCTTCGTCATGATTTCCTCTCCTTGTGTGTAGGGTAACTGCTAACCCTACAGCATATGGCAATCGTCCATGGAGGGTGTCAGGAAGCAAAAAACAGACACCATTGTAGCTGGTGTCTGAACGAGTTTGAAATGGATTACTTTTTCTGGCTAGGAAGACGAACGCGGTGGTATTGCTCCAGGCGGCCGTCTGAGTCGATGGACAGTTCAATTTGCTCCTTCTCGGCTTTAAAAGTAATCCCGCCTAGCTCTCGTGTAAATCCGTTCGTATCTCCTGTTTCAATGAATTGGTTGCTAACGGTTTTAAACTGCTTCGTATTTTCGCTGCCAAGTATTTGGTTCATAAGCTCTTGTCCACGTTGCTGGTAGTAATCCTTTTGGCGGGACGCTACTTTCGCTGCGGGAAAGGGACCACCATGATAGTGCAGCAAAATGCCTGTCGTGCTGTCGAATTGCATTTCGGCAAAACGTTTCCCTCTATCCGTTGCATTCCCTGTCTCATGCAGGGTAATCGTCCATACTCCCCGAATGTCTCCTGACATAGACAGGGGAGACTTATGTATCCCCATGATTTTCCACGTTTTCAGCGAGGGCTCCACTTCAAGCAGCTTTTGAAAACTGGCCTCTACGAGAGCAGGTAATGATTCCTGCTTGCTTGCATCACTTGGCTGCGCGGCGGGAGCATGCCCCGAACTTACAGTCGCGACTCCTGACAAACCGATAACAGCTGCCAACAATAAACTGCCGATTGCTTGAAAAGGTTGTATTTTCATGGTCGATCTCCTTTACTGTAACGAAATTTTTACTGCTTTATCCGGTTCTGCTTCCCCGTTCATATGCGGGATTAAATGGATGTAAGCGGGTTTTTCCTTGAAGGAAACGATAAATTTTCGCGAAATCCCATTCTCGTCGTAATCAGTGCTTTCCTCCTCAATATGAATTTCCTTACCATTGGGATCGAGGAGAGTATACGAAGGCTCATATAGTTTGTCGTCAGGCGGAATTTCTTTTAGTACAACCGTTGTGGATACCGGCGTGAGTGTAACCTCTTTGACTTGAAAAGCAAAATTACTCCGCAAGGTTTGGCTGATGTTAGGCGTGAGGGTCTTACTGTCAATCTTCGCAAACTGCTTTACAACGGGAAGTTTCAGGTTCCATGTGCTTTGTGCATTTTGATAGTCATATAACTGCGCCTGCATCGTAAACTGATCGGGCCAAGTTCCATTGAGGGTAATGGTAGTAACACCTGCAAACAAATAATCCTCCATCTGTTTGACCTTACTGCTCCAGCCAGCTCCAGTGCTATCGATGGGCTCAGCCAAGGTAAAATCCTTTAGCACGATTCTTTCTGCGATTTCCTTGGCGGCTGCTTTTTCGGTCGTTTTGGGTATCTGAATCAAATAGCCAATACCCAATTGTATCCCATCGTAAAATACTTCGTTGACCGTTATCGTAATGCCATTGACCACTGCGCTTTGGTTGACTGCGGTAATTAGCCCTTTTTCGTTGGCGATTTGTAGAGCATCTTCTTGAAACAGTTCAAAGACAGAGCTGATGACCGGTACATGCTTCAACTTTTCTGCCCATGTGGGTGAGGAAAATCCGAGCGCCAGGAGGGTGAAAAGCAGGAAGGACGCAACGCTAGCAGAGGCCATGAAAATCTTTTTCATGCGGATACGGGAACCGGATGACTGCTCTTGTGGCATGGTTGTGAATAAATTGCTTTTCATCCGTGCTACGGTTTCTTCGTCCGGGGTGTGTATTCCGTTTTCTCGTTCAAGCTGTTTGACGATGTCAATAAGCTCAGATGCGTCATAGGCCAGAGCCCCGTTGCGCAACTCCGAGTGAGGCGCCTCCAGCCACTTGGCAAAGCTCTCGATTTGTTCAGAAACAATCTCGTCTGAATTGCGCTTCATAAGAATCCTCCGATCCTCGTAGATTTCCTTTTACCTTTTCTAAGGCGCGATACAGGCGATTTTTTACGGCACTTTCGCCCATTTGCATGATTTGTGCGATCTCGGCAAAGGTACATTCACCGAAAAATCTAAGCATGATAATTTCCCGTTCGATCTCATTGATTTGCTGTAGGGCAGAAGTTAAATCAAGTTGAGTGGTTGCATACTCTGAATAGCAGGCAGACGAATTGGCAGAGAGAGAATCAAGCTCACATTCTCTCGGGCGCCGCTTTTGCTTGCGTTGTTCGTCCATGAGCGTGTACTTGGCAATCTGAAACAGCCAGGTGAAAAAAAGCGACTCTTCCCGAAAGCTGTCAAGCCGACTCATTGCTTTTAAGAAGGTTTGCTGTGTCAGATCCTCGGCTAGCAATTTCCCCACTTTGAATGAAAAATAACGGTAAATTCGCTTTACATAATGATCATAAATAGGAGCAAAGTCCTCGCGATTTTCTTTGGCACGCGAAATCCAGTACTTCTCATCAAAAGGTGTAGATTCCATTTTCTCCCTCCCTTCTTCAACAGAATTAGACGTCAAGCGTTGGAGAATCGACACAACTGGCTTTCGATTTTTTGCATAGAAAAAAGGCTGGGAGCAAGATCCCAACCTTTTGCAAGCATATGAACTCTTTCGTTTACGACACCGTTTTCCAGGCATGAATGGCAAGCAGCGCCCAGCCAGCGAGGAACAAAACTCCGCCAATCGGCGTAATCGCACCGAGAACCTTAATACCAGTCATCGCCAGCGTGTAGAGACTGCCGGAGAAGATCACGGTTCCGGCTGCAAAGCACCAGCCTGCCCAGACGAGGCCAGAAGAATCCGGGTACCACTTGAGCAATAGAGCAACCAGCACGAGAGCCAGCGCATGTGTCGTCTGATAGGTCACGCCCGTATGGAAAATGCCCAGCGAATATTCGTCCAGCTTTTCCTTCAGTGCATGTGCCCCGAATGCTCCCAACGCAACCGAAAGGAATCCACTGATACTGCCTAGCATCAAAAACAGCTTCATGAGTGCGTCACTCCTTTTTTCGCATAACCTGTACATCTGTCCGACCTCTATTTTATCGTAAAAAGGTAGACATTGCCCAATTGTAATTTGGTGAACACGCCTTGGACTACCATACAAGCCGCTTGTCAACCTCCTACATAGAGTAAAGTATCGCAGTGGCAACGCTTACAGGCTACTGCGACGGGAGGTGACGTAATATGAACAAATGGATTTCCAACGTAGGAGGGCTTCTTGGTGGCTACGCATTGTTGAAAGCGCCGCTGGAAGGTTCCTTCCTAACTGGGTTGGACCCGGTGGTGGATGGAGTTGGTCTGATCACTGTGGTCGTATTCGCGGGAGCTCTTATTTATTCTGGTGTACGCGACTGGTTCCAAGGCTAAGAAGGTAGGACAAAAAACAAATCAAGGGTGTCTCCAGTCGGAGATGCCTTTTTTCTTCGAAAGGCTGGCGTCTTGTCTCCACAATAGAAAATCGTTTTACACATTACGATTACCTCTTAACACCAACTAGCGTGGTAGAACCCGAAAACACTTGTGTTTCCTTCAACGATGCTGGATGAATAGCATAGCAAATTGACGTAAACAGCCTTAGTCCGAACTACTACCGGACTAAGGCTGTTTAGATGTAACTTATTTGTGCTTTACTTGATTACTCTTTTTATTTGTAATGAAATCCATTATAACGATCAAGGCAACTATAAAAATAGACTGCAATAGAGGTTTTACATAGCTAGATTGATCGTATATAAAGTAAGCTACTATCAAGTTGAGTATGAAAGTAATTAAGTACCCAAAAGTTTTAATTATCTCACCTCATCTCAGAACCAAGGGTCTATTATAGTGGATTTTCTTACATCTACTTCAAGATTACCACCGGTATAATTTTAATTCTTTGTAACTCTTATTTCTTTTTTGATTTCATAGTCTCCAATGAAGTTTCCATTCATATCAAATTTACCAGCCGATAGTTCTCTGTAGAAGTATTTAATAGCAAAATATAAGTTTTCTGTGTCACTACTAACGAAATAATAGACACCGAATCCACCAGCAGCAGCTACACCAACTCTACGCGGATCTGGTAATCCACCAGCTTTTGCCCACTCAACCACGGCTGCTCCCAACGCTGTTTTTACTGCTGCTTTGAATTTCTTCGAAGTGTAAATGTCATGTGTTTTCATGTGTACGTAGGGAGTTGGATAAGAAGCAGCAGCTTTAAGGCTGGTTTTAAACTCTGAGACAAGCAAATTGTTGACTTTAGATATGGATTCAGGTGAGATTTCGACTAACTTTAAATTACCATCTACAATTTTAAAGTCAATATTGTTTTTCTGTAAGATACTGATAACTCTTTCATTGGTTATAGGTGCTACTTTTTCATTTAGTTCTGCCGCAGAAGCATGAGGAAGACTGAAAACTACCATTAAACAAATGGCAAGAAATAGAGTGTATAACCGTTTCATTATAGGACCTCCACTCATAATGTATTAACAATTTTGATTATATATGGAAAAAAATAGTAAATGAAAGAGGGCTCTGAAAATATTTTTGGCAATGGTAAAAGGGGATACTATTCTAAATGCTGGCGTCTTTTAACCCGTTCCCCACATGCATAATAGTAGAGCGACAGCAAAATAATTTGGTCCATTTTTGCAAGCAAAGCAAATTATTTTTCAGGAGTGGGTGAAGTACCTGAAAAACTAGGAAAACGCATTGAGTTGAGCATATTCCGAAAAAGATATGGACAAATAGTAATTATCTTGTTGAGACGTTCCTGGGATTAAAACAGATGGAGATCAATTAACTCACAGGAATTCATTAGCTGTATCATAGTCAATTGGATAATACACTAAGGCTGTTAAAGTAATAATATTGCAATTTATGAAAGTTAAACTCCAATATTCAAAAGGGGAATCTTTAAACAGTTTAGTGAACTCAAGAATGGGCGGAGCTTTGAACTAAACTAACTGGCAGCTAGCTCAGTGTGTATGAACTTTTGAGGAATTTGAAATGCCATTTAAAAAGAGGGTTTTTGTCTTTTTGGAAATGAGTCCGATGCAAAATGAAAGGTGGACTTGTTGTAAGGGTGTCTATCTTAAGATTGCTTTTCTAAATGTTGACAAAACTATCGGTGCTGAAATCATTTTCTTAGAATTGCTAAGCTTATTAAATGTCTATAAACATTATTTACTTTATAATGAAGATGCTTTTTTTATCAGAAGGCTGGCGTCTTTTGGCGCGCTCCCCCATATACATAAAGTAGACCGACGGCAAAAGGGGGAGGCGAAACGATTTGACCAACGACGAGCGAAAAGAACTGGAGCGATCCATTGACGAAATTACCGAGATCGCCAAAGGGTTCAATCTCGATTTTTACCCGATGCGATACGAGATATGCCCGTCTGACATCATTTATACATTTGGCGCGTATGGAATGCCCACCAGATTTTCTCATTGGAGTTTTGGGAAGTCCTTTTACAGGATGAAATTGCAGTATGACCTGAATCTGAGCAAAATCTACGAGCTTGTCATCAACTCCAATCCTTGTTACGCGTTTCTTTTGGATGGAAATTCCTTGATTCAAAACAAGCTCATTGTGGCTCACGTCCTTGCTCACTGCGACTTCTTCAAAAACAATGTGCGCTTCTCCAACACCAATCGGGATATGGTCGAAAGCATGGCGGCCAGCGGAGAGCGGATTCGCCAGTATGAGATCGAGTATGGCAAGGAAGCTGTGGAGAATTTGCTCGATGCGAGCTTGGCGATTCAAGAGCACATCGATCCGAGCTTGCTGCGTCCGAAGCTGCGTTGGAAACGAGAGCCAGAGGAGCCGAACAAAAAGACAAAGAACGAACGGCAATCCCCTTATGACGATCTCTGGGGACTGGACCGCAAAGCAAAAGAGGAAGCCGAGCCGGTAAAAGCACCACGCAAATTCCCTCCGGAGCCGGAAAAAGACCTGCTGCTGTTCATAATGGAATACAGCAATATCCTGGACGATTGGCAGCGGGATGTGCTGACGATCATTCGGGATGAGATGCTGTATTTCTGGCCGCAGATGGAGACGAAGATCATGAACGAAGGCTGGGCTACCTACTGGCATATGCGCATCCTGCGGGAAATGGAGCTGACAGAATCGGAGACGATCGAGTTTGCCAAGCTGCATTCCTCCGTCATTCAGCCTTCGACGACGAGCATTAATCCGTATCATTTGGGCCTGAAAATTTTGGAGGACATTGAAAAGAGATGGGATAATCCGACGAAGGAAGAGCAGGAGCGTTTCGGACGCAAGCCAGGAGAGGGACGCGCGAAAATTTTCGAGGTGCGCGAGCTGGAGTCCGACATCAGCTTTATACGCAACTTCCTGACGAAGGAACTCGTCAGTGATCTGGATTTGTATATGTTCGGGAAGCAGGGCAACGATTGGGTTGTCGCGGAAAAGCAGTGGGAGAAGGTACGCGATGGTCTGGCGGGCACACGGGTTAACGGGGGGTTCCCTTATGTACTCGTGCACGATGGGGATTACTTACGCTCCGGCGAGTTGTACTTGAAGCATCATTTCGAGGGGCTGGAGCTGGACGTCAAATACGTAGAAAAAACATTGCCTTACATCTATACCATGTGGGGAAAATCCGTTCACCTGGAATCGATGGTGGAGGATCGACAAGTGTTGTTTACGTACGATGGCAAGAAAGTGCATCGCCGCTTTTTATAGGGAAAAGGCCGCATGCCCGGTGGAAGCTAACCGAGCGCGCGGCTTTTTCTATGTGTCCGAACCGCTTATTAAGTACACGTGGAATGAAAATGCTTTAAAACGTTAACTACCAACTATTCAATCCTGAAGAGGTGGAAAAAGCTCGCAAAGTAGCGAGAGCATCCGTATTTTTAAGGAGTTTCAAGATAAACTGCTTGTTTTTTTCTCAACCTCGATCGCTTCTTCCAAAAAGGCTTGCCTTGCTTCTTTTACTAGGAAAACAATCAGGATGAAAACAAAGATGTAGGCAAAGTCGAGAAACCAGATAAGCCCCAAGGGATGAGAAAGCATGGCACCTAGCATAGGTGACATCAACCCGCCCATTACTCCAGCCATTACTCCTTCAATAGAAGCGGTAAGAGAGATCATTTTCCCCGAGATAAACCCAACCACCATACCAATTGCGACAGCGATGATCATGCCATCCATACAGGCAAGCTCGGACCGATTTTTGTAGGTATAAAGGATACTGCTAACCGTCACTAAACTGAGAAAAATCATGTTTAGGAATAGCATATAATCCTCCTAATTCGCTGCTATTTTCCTTCTTCGCCTGCATCCACATCTGCAAAAGATCGTGCATCTATTGCCTCGACAAAGACATCTGTTAGCCACTTAGACCACCTCCTGCAATAACATATGAGGTGGTCTAAGAAAGTTGCCAGACTTCGGATTGGTATTTACACTAATTATTTGAAAATGGGTTGAATTTTTTGTGTGAATTTCAAACAATTACCATTAATATAAGGAAGAAGACTGATGAATGAGGTGATACTATCAGAAAAATTCTCTTGGTTTTACTTCTTGGGCTGTTAGCATTCAGATTTTTCGATCTAGACGTTAGCATGGGAATAAATAGAAAGGTTTCAGTAGTCATCACAGTTGCGGTGGCTTTCTGGATGTTTTATTTGGACTATAAGGGTAGAGGAAAGAAAGGCCGCATGCCCGGTGGAAACTGATCGAGCGTGCGGCCTTTTCTACGTGTCCGAACTAGGACAACTGATCCGTAATTCCAATATGACTGCTGATCCCGCCGTCCATGGTGATGCTCGCTCCATTGATGTACCCGCTATGCGGCCCGGCGAGATGATAAATCATCTGGGCGATTTCCATCGGCTGAGCTACCCGTTTCACCGGGCTTTTGGCGATGACCCGATTCATGTAATCCGAAATATCCTCCGGACGTACGCCCATTGCGGTATCCACATATCCGGGACAGATGGCATTGCAAGTAATTCCATGCTCTCCCCATTCCGCAGCAATTGTTTTTGTATAACCGATCATGCCATGCTTGGAAGCGACGTAGGTGGATGAATGTGCAGAGCCTAGCAAGCCCTGAATGGAAGCGATGTTTACGATCCTCCCGTAGCTCCTATCTTTCATCTTGGGCAGCAGGTTTCTGCAAAATAGGAATACACTCTTCAAGTTGGTATTCATGATCCAATCCCACTCTTCATCGGAGACTTCGTCGACTCGGTGGAATGGACCGCCAACTCCGGCATTGTTGACCAAGATAGTGATATCTCCGAAATGCGATTCTACTAGCTGGATGGCTTCTTCTACTTGCGTTCGTTGACCGACATCACAGCGAATAGACAAGGCCTGACCGCCTGCCTGATTAATTTCTTTGGCGACTAGCTGTGCCTTTTCTTCTTGTACATCAAGAACAGCGACGCGTACCCCATGCTGAGCCAAAAGCTTTGCGGTTGCTGCCCCGATCCCATTGCCTGCTCCTGTGATGATTGCTACTTGGTGCATTTGTAAACTCTCCTTATTCATCTGTCATTTAGAGAACGCCTTTAGGCGGAAGGATTTTGACTTCATCGATTCGAACGTGGAGCGGACGGGAGGCGATATCTAACACGGTATCCGCCACATCTTTTGGTACGAGCATCGCACTCGGATCAAAAAAATGCCGCTCCTCCGTCATGTTTGTATGAACGGCACCGGGAAAAATGGTGGAGACTCTTACATTGTCGTTTTTCCATTCTTCATTGCAAATTTGGGAAAAGCCTTGGACGGCAAATTTCGAAGCTCCATAAACACCGTTTTCTGCAATGGGAATATACCCTGAGACACTAGAGATATTGATGATACGGCCTCCGTGAGCTTTCATTACCTTGTATCCTTCGCGGCTGCAAAGAAAGAGTCCAGTTACATTGGTGCGAAAAACATGCTCCCATTCATCTACGCTTGTTTGTTCGACAGGTTTAAACACGCCGACTCCTGCATTGTTGACAAGGACATCTAAACGTCCGTATAACCTTTGTACTTGCGCAAATAAGGCAAGGACACTTTGCTCGTCGGTCACGTCTAGCTGTACATTCGTCACACTTCCCGGCTCAGCTTGTTCAATTTCGTTCGGATGTGGCGCGGTTCGAGAGGTTGCCCAAACGATCGCTCCTTCTTTTGCCAAAACATTTGCCATCTCAAGGCCCAATCCTTGACTGGCTCCTGTGATGACCACGATTTTATTCAGTAGTTTCATGTGTGCCTCCGTATATAAAACGTCCATTCCAATAACTGGGTTTACTAAACGTTTTTTAATGGTACAAAACTTTATTCCTGCCAACAAGCGCCATAGGAATGAATTTCGATAAAAGTAGTAGGAGTTTATTGGGCAGGAACTAGGTATTTCATCGTGGAAAGCTTAGTAAGTAAACCTAATTCACCCTGGGGGGCTCTTTCTATGGAAAAGCATGCGGCTGTCATCGGATCAGGTGTTATGGGACATGGAATCGCGCAGCTATTCGCATTGGCTGGATTTCGTGTTTCTCTTTACGATTTGCAGGAAGAGTTTTTGCTGAAAGCAAGAGCTAGCATTGAGCACAGCCTTTCCCTTCTGGTTGCAGAGGGAGTGATTGCAGACGAGTCTAAAGTAGCAGCGCTCGAGCAAATCGTCCTGACCACGGATTTGCAAGAGGCAGTATCTGCTGCTGAAATCATCACAGAAGCGGTACCAGAAGTCATCGAGCTAAAGTGGGAGCTGTTTAAAAAGCTGGAGCAATACGCGAGACCAGATGCGATTATTGCTTCCAATACGTCTACGTTTTCGATTGCGCGACTGATCGAAAAAGCAACCACGCCTCAGCGCTTTATCATTACACATTTTTTCAATCCAGCCCAATTGGTTCCGTTGGTCGAGGTAGTCAGGCACGAGAAGACCGCGGAGGAAGTGGTTCAAAAAACGATACAACTGATGGAAGAGATCGGGAAGTCTCCGGTTTTGTTGAAAAAGGATGTACCGGGTTTTATCGCCAATCGGCTGCAAACAGCTTTGATGAGAGAAGCTTTTCATTTGCTCGCAGAAGGTGTGGCAGATGCAGCCCAGATCGATACGGTAATGAAGAACGGAATTGGCTTTCGTTGGGCTTTTGTCGGGCCTATTGAGACGGCGGATTTAGGTGGACTCGATACGTGGAAGCGCGTGATAGATAACCTGGCGCCAGAGCTGAATGGCTCGACAAAAGCACCCGCCATCATTGAGGAACGAGTAGCAGAAGGCAATCTCGGCACCAAGACGGGCGCAGGGATTTACTCGTATAAGGATGCATCTGTCTCAGAAAAGCTGCGTGTACGTGACGAACAGTTTATCCGTTTAGCGAAAATGAAGCGCGTTTGAAGTAACTTACAATAAATTTCGCTACTAAATAGCAGTCAATACCGACCGTCCTGTCTATCATACGTAAGCAGGGCGGTTTTTCTATGGCCTTGGGGGCGGTATAGGCCCCGCTTTTTTATACCTATTACAGTTCTATATATTTTTTGCTTAATTAACCAACCTTCGTTACCGATATAAAAAATTAGGACTTCACCAACATGAAACGTTTCCCTAAATACAACTTAGAAAGAAGATGAAATGAAGTGAAAGTTGACTTGCGAAATTGGTTTCGAAGCTATCGAACCAAACTCATAATCACATTTCTCTTGATTTTGTTAGTCCCTTCCCTTGTCGTTGGAAGCCTGGCTTACAATCAAGCGAAACAAGAAATTGCCAAACAGATCTTGGATAGTGCCAACGAAAACGTCGATTTGGTCAACTCCATCGTCAGCAGTACGTTTGAGGGCAAAAAGAAGGATGCTGACTATTTGGCAAAAGATATCACACCTGGCGTGAAATCAGCTGATGTTCAAAAAGAAATCATGCACCATTTGGATATGTATATGGGTATGCATGCGGACGTGTCCAGTATCAGTTTGGGAACAGTTGACGGACAATACTTCCGCGCTCCCAAGCAAGAAGTACAGGCAGGGTTTGATCCGCGTACGAGAGACTGGTACAAGAGAGCGATGGAAAACAAGGGAACTGTCGTCGTTACGGACCCATATATTTCGGCGGTATCAGGTGAGGTTTTAGTAGCGGTAGCAAGAACGACGGAGGATGGCGCTGGGGTTATCTGCATTACAGTTGGGATTGAGCAGATCAAACAACTGGCAAACTCAGTCAGCATCGGTTCGGATGGAGATGTCATCGTAGTGGACAGCAATAAGAAGTATGTCGTCCACCCGGAAAATCAGGCAGGAACTGTGGCACAAGAGAGTTTTTACGACAACTTGTACCAAGGAGAAACAGGTCATTTCAATTACGAGGAGCAAAGCATCCCGAAACAGATTTACTATGTAACGAATCCGGCTACTGGCTGGAAAATTGCTGGTTCGATGTACTTGTCAGAGGTTGAGGATGCTGCACAGCCGATTTTCGCGCAAACGTTTTGGACGATTACGATCTGCTTGCTGCTGGGAGCACTCATTGTAGCAGCTGTACTGCGTTCTCTTCTCCGGTCCATTCAGGACGTGAAGGTACATGCGGTTAGAGTGAGCCAAGGTAATTTGACTGACCCGATTAAAGTACGGTCAACTGATGAAATCGGTGAGCTCGGCCATGCGTTTAATACGATGCAGGATAACCTGCGGGCGCTCATCTCAGATGTCGAGACTAGAGCAGAGCAAGTAGCCGCGTCTTCGGAGCAATTGACTGCGAGCGCGCAGCAGACGAGCATTGCAACCGAGCATGTAACGACTGCTGTTCAGGAGGTAGCTGGTAGCGCGGAACAACAAACAAGCGGAATCGACCAAAATGTGCGCTCACTGCAGGAAATTGCGGAAGGGGTCACACGGATTGTAGAGAGTGTCAATGTGTTGTCGGATACTGCTCAGCAAACGACGGTTCAGGCAGAAGAAGGTGGCAGCTTTGTCGAACAAGTCATGAGTCAAATGAAGTCGATTCATGAATCAGTAGAACAGTCTGATCGCATGACCAAATCGCTCTATGATCGTTCGAAAGAAATTGGGACGATCTCAGATGTCATCAGCGGGATTGCCCAGCAGACGAATTTGCTGGCATTGAATGCAGCGATTGAAGCGGCACGGGCTGGTGAGCATGGCAAAGGCTTTGCGGTTGTAGCTACAGAGGTGCGACTGTTGGCTGAGCAATCACAATTGTCGGCTAAGCAAATTTCTGAATTGATCACAGAGATTCAACGGGAAACTAAGCAATCCGTCGACAACATGGAAAAAGTCAGACTGGATGTTGAAGCAGGCTTGAACGTTTCAGAGGAGACGATTCACAAGTTTGAAGGCATTATGGAAAGCACCAGAATGACCAACCCACATATCGCAGAAGTATCCTTGATCGCACAGCAAATCTTGGCTGCTGTTCAGGAAGTAACTGCGACAGCCAATGTGCTCGTCACCATCGCGAAAAGCAACGCCGAAACAGCCGAGGAAGTAGCAGCCTCTACCGAGGAGCAGCTCGCCTCCATGCAAGAGATCTCATCCTCCGCTCAATCCTTGTCGTCACTGGCGGAAGAGCTGAAAGTATTGCTCAATAAATTTACCTATTAATCTGTGTCCGAAAACAAACGAAGCGCCCTGTCTCTTGCAAACGAGCAGGGCGTTTTGCTGTATAGATGTGATACCATATTGGCAACACAAGCGATATGGGAGGAGATGTGAACGATGAACATGAGGATCAGAATAGAACAAGTAGATGATTATTCCGTTACTGAACAGGTCGTAAAAAGTGCATTCGCGAATGCTGAGTTCAGCGATCGCAAAGAACATGAGTTGGTGTCTCGCATCAGAAAATCGGATGCATTCATCCCCGCGTTATCTCTAGTCGCGATTGATGATGAGAATCAAAAGACCGTGGGACATATTCTTCTCTCGAAAATAAACATTCGCAATGACAATCAGAGCATAGAGTCACTCGGGCTTGCCCCAGTGTCAGTCCTGCCCGATTACCAAAGCAAAGGCATAGGGAAGAAACTAATTCTCGAAGCCCTCCAAAAAGCCAAAGAACTGGGATACCAATCTGTTGTTGTCCTCGGGCATCCCGAATATTACCCGAAGTTTGGCTTCCAAAAAGCCTCCCGTTGGGGAATAAAAGCACCTTTCGAAGTACCAGATGAAGTATTTATGGCATTGGAGCTCCAAGAAAATGCCTTGGCCAATGTTTCTGGAGTTGTTGAATACTCTCGTGCATTTTTTGAATAGGTAGGGATCGTTAATGATTCCTAATTATGGTACTATGAATTGCCTACCAATTCGAGAAAAAATGGAATCGCATGTCGGAGGGGAAAAAAGAAGCAATGGAACTCAGGGGAAATGAATCGATCGTGCAAGAGAATATAGCGGCAAACCTATTCAGAGGAATGGAAGGAGTAGGTGGGAGGTTAACGATTACGAGTGAGAGACTCTATTTTCAACCACACAGTCTCAATATTCAAACACAGCCTCTCGAATTAAACTTGAATGATATTGCATCCGTTGAAAAGCGAAATACACTATTCGTGATCCCAAACGGAATGAAAATCAAGATGCATAACGGACAAGAGCATAAATTTGTTGTATGGAAACGAGCGGAGATCATCGGAATCATTCAGGATACAAAAATGAAGCAAAAAATGAAGGTAATCATTAAGACGAGGTAGCGGTCCGTTCAATAAAAATCGCCCTGTCACAAGCAATACCTGAGCTGAGCAGGGCGATTCCCTCATCTTACAAATTTCTTGCAATGTGCGGTTTGCTATAATGACTGGTACCCCCACCGCCAACCAAAACTCTTCCACCTTGTCTGAAGATGAGCAATTTCCTAGATCCATCTGAGAGCAGTACTGTGACTTTAGCCCGATTCGCTGTTGCAATATAAATAACGTAACCACTTCGGGAGATTACCGTACGCCAGTTGCGATCGAATTCAGAGCGCAGAACCCGATTGGAATAAACTTGGTTTTCTACGCGTCTCGCGGTGATTCTTTTGTTTTTCATCGAGTAACAACACCTCCTGTCAATCTATCCTATTCATGGAAGAGAAAAAGGAATGGACAAGAGTTGTAGGCGATTTTACTATTTTCGTTGCAACAACAGAGGAAGCATTCTATGATAACATCAAGGACGGTATTCAAAAAGGAGTGAAAGACAATGGCAAAAAGCGCAGCACGCAAGCAACGGGAAAAACTGGCTCGTGAAGGTAAAAGAAACCCGGAGCTCAACAGAAGCATTTTCGCTTTTGCAGACATGAGACAACGGACGACGAAGACGAGAACAGAAAAACTGAATCAGCAGAAGCACAAAAGGTCGTTATCCTACCAAAGTGATGATGGCCTTTTTTATTTTATGAAAGCTTCTAGTAAAAGCTTACTTCATATATCTTTGGTAAGCGATCACTTAACTGATGGTTAGTACGCCGAGCTCAACAGCAGAATATGATTTAAAATCATCAATCATATTAATGAAATTTTTATGCAAATGCTCTAAAAATAAAGCTTGGTGATAAAATTTTTTCATATGGAAAATTTATAAAAAAGATGCATAAAGGTAGTAAGTAATTCTGTATGAAAGTTAAAGAAAAAGTACTATGGTATCCAATTTTGGGAGAACGTATAAAGAATTACCGCGATCAAGCAGGTTTAACACTTTCAGAGCTAGCAAGGAAGGCTGGCTTAGTAAGGCGGCGGATTCGAGGATTGAAATAAGGAGATTAAACTGCCAGATTTTATGACAATTAAAGTGATTTGCTGATATCTTGGGAATTTCGATATGTGGAGCTTATGGAACAATATATTGAAGTAGAGAAGCGACCTGATGCGCTGCAAGAACTACTTTTAGAAGCAGTTTCAATGCCCGCTCATCGGTTAGTTTCAAAAATCGCTACAAGTTCCTCGAATCCCCTCGTGAAGATACTGAAACTGCGTTAGAAGTACGAATTTAAAAATGGGGAAGAAAGGTCATATACTTCTTGATAAGGGAGAAATCATGTGAAGAAATCTTAATATAAGAATAAGATACGTCAATTATTATAGTAGATCGACAATTAGATATATGAGTAATATCAAAAAGTGTTGAGTGAAAATTGTAGAAATTTGCAGATATAGAAGTTATTATTTGAATATATTCCATCAAAAGGAAAATGACACCTATTCAAATCTGCAAGACTGAACTTCAAGTAAACAAGGAGGTAGGAATAACATTTTTTTACATAAATAATTGATGTTATTACTACTATATGCGGAGGAGAATTATGAAAAAAAGTTGGATTTACCTTACGAATCTCGTTCTTTTTCTATGTATTGTATTTTCTAACGTTAATCTTGTGAGTGCAGGATATAAGTCGGAAACTTGTGATAATGGATCAACAAAAGCTGAATGTGCTGATTGGTTTACTGGAGACTTTGATCTTGAAAATGATACTGATTCTTGGGGGAATGACTACCGAATTAATTATGATGGTGCAGGTGTATATTGGTGGGAATTTACATGGGACGAACCAATACAATTAATGTCCCCTGAAGTTTGGGTCTACCTTAATGAAACAAAATTTAGGGCTGATGCAATGTATATGGCTAAATATGACGACAGTGGTTTTGGAACAGTAATGGTAGGTTCAATTGATCAAAATACTGCACCAGGGGGGTGGAATTATATAGGTGAAGGAGAGCAACTTGGATTTGGTTCCAATATTACTACTATATATGTATACGCGTTTGCGGGTGTAGATAATGATAATCTAGGTGCTGATGCCGTTAAGGTTAGAGAGGAAACATTTGAATAGATTAAACAAGGAGGTAGATTATTTTGAAACGATTATTTACTTCAGTTATTCCTTTTCTTGCGCTCATGTTAATCAGTTCTCAATTAGGGACTGGATTAGTGAAAGCCGAGAATCCCGAAGGGGCAATTCGAGAAAAAATGTTAAATGCCATTGATTATTACGAGTATGTAGAAGGTGAATTTAAGTATGATGTCGCTGGAAAGAAATATACGGCTGAATTTGTGGTGCAACAGGGCAAAAATCCAGGAAGTAGGACAGTCCTAAAAGATCCTTCTGGAAAAACCAGCCAAGAACTGGTTGCAGATGAAGAATTTGTTTTACAGTTAAATAATACGAGCAAAACTTATTTAAAAATGAAAAGTTCAAGTTCTGTAGAAGTACCAAAAGGAGAACGAGTAAAAAAAGAAAAAGATCCTGATGGAAAAGAGGCAAATGTATATATTTACAGACAAGACCCCGCAAAGGCATTGATAGCAAAGACAGTAACATTTCCACAAGAGTATGGTTTTTGGTTAGATGACAAGGCCAAAAATTACAAAATTACTGGTGAGGAAATGTTTTTAGAAAGAAATGCAGTAGTTATATCGGGTGAGCTCTCGGAGGATTTGTCAAAGAAATTAAATTCAACATCATTTGAAATGTGGGTAGATGAAAAAACAGGGGTTCTATTAAAATTAATAACTACAGATAAAGGTGGGGATATAAAAAACAGTATTGAAGTTTTAAATATAAACTTTGAGACTAATTTAGCGAAAACCGCCAGCAGGAAATTTGATACAGACGACACCAAAGGGTATAAAGAAATAAAATTTGATGACAAAAAACCATCCGACAAGAAAGACAAGAAATAGAATAAAATGCCGGATAGCAAACCTTACTTCATTCATATAACATGGAGTAAGGTTTTTTTATTTTTTGCAAGGCGGTGAGGGATTAATGAATAGAAAATGGCTTATTGTTATCATAATGTTGAGCGCTATTGGGATATTAAGTGCCAGTATGGGGATCTCTCAAATAGAAGACTCAATTAGAGCTCAATATTCAACAAGTTCTCGTTCCACCATAGAGAATACAGCATTTGATTCTGAAGAACCGAATTGGCTCAAAAAATCGGAAGACAATTCATATGAATACCTTGTCCATGATGGATACTTCTATTTTCCGGTTGATGAGGATCTTATTGAAACCAACATAGATAAAGTACTTGGAACGGTGAGTAGAATAGGCGAATGGGAGGAGTTCAAAGAGGGAGATACTCCATACTACATCCCAGGCAGTACATACTACACGATAAAAGGCATACCAGATAAGAACAAAATCGCAATTGAAATCGTCAGGAAAGAAAGCAAAAAATATCAGGTGCTGGAAAAAGGCCATCCAGTTCCAAAGTGAGGCATGGCATCTATGTTGAATAACACCATTCATCCAGAATGCGCGAGAGCCATTCAACATCTCCTCCAACTGAAGGACCCAAAACGCGAAGACTTTCTGGCGCTGAAAACGTACGGAAATGACCGTTATTCGACAATGGGATGGGAGGAGCTACAGACGTACATCAATGAAAAGACCGTCATCATTGTCGAGCAGTTTGAAAATGAACAAAATATTATGTCTGCCCTGCGTTGGGTAGCGAGAGGATTGCCGGTTTGGCTGGCAATTCGAAAGGTGCGGGCGGATTATTCGGTGTATGGATACAAGAAGTAGTCTGTCTTTCAAAAAAAATATATGCAAATAATAGAAATAATACTGCACGAAGGAAAAGATAGGTCTATTATTGTCAGTATTAGCAATTTTGGAGGGAGACATCATGACAGATTACTTACTTAGCTTACTACAAATTATTATGATCAACCTGGTGTTGAGCGGAGACAATGCAGTCGTAATTGCTCTTGCCTGCCGCAACCTGAGCCCAGAGCTGCAGAAAAAAGCTACTTTTTGGGGGAGCTTCGGTGCAATTGGATTGCGAATCATCCTTACCTTCATTGCCATCTGGCTGTTGAAAATTCCGTTTGTCCAGGTCGTCGGAGGGCTTTTGCTCATCTGGATTGCGGTCAAGCTGTTAAAAGGTGAAGATGAGGACAGTCACATTGGTGGGGGAGCGAGTTTTGTTGAGGCACTCAAAACCATTATTTTTGCCGATCTGATTATGAGTCTGGACAACGTCATCGCTGTAGCCGGGGCAGCGAACGGGAACCTGGTTTTGGTCATCATCGGTCTTGCCATCAGCATTCCGCTCATCATTTGGGGAAGCCAGTTGCTGATGAAGCTGATGAACCGTTTTCCCATCATCGTATTGTTGGGGGCGGCTTTGCTCGGATATACAGCAGGAGAAATGATTGTAGGAGACAAAGCAGTTGGCAGCTTCCTCGAGGGGGTAATGCCTTCGCTGCATATGATTTTGCCGGTAGCATTGGCACTTCTGGTCATTGTGATTGGAAACTATTTGAAAAGAAAGGGGAAAAATGTATTAAATAAAGAAGTGACAAATAACCATGCGGAGACACTATAGCTATGGAATATCGAGATTGGTATATTCTCCAAACCTTGTACCAGGAACAAAACATTACAAAGACAGCCGAAAGCCTGTATTTGTCCCAGCCTGCGCTGACCAAAAGATTGCGGCAGATTGAAAAAGAATTTGGCGTACAGATCGTGCAACGGGGGAGCAGAGGCGTTCATTTCACTCCTCAAGGCGAGTATTTGGCCAAATGTGCGGATGAAATGCTCCTTAGACTGCGCAATATCAAGGAGCATGTCTTGAACATGGGCAACGAGGTCAATGGGACGCTCCGGTTGGGGGTTTCCAACTATTTTGCACGGTACAAGCTCCCGATGATCTTGAAAAAGTTCAAGGAAGCTTATCCGAATGTCGAGTACAAGGTAATGACCGGATGGAGCAAAGACGTCTACAAGTCCGTGTATAATCAGGACGTGCACGTAGGCTTCGTCCGGGGAAGCTACAACTGGTCCGATCAAAAGCACTTGCTGTTCGAGGAATCGGTCTATGTCGTTTCCACGGAACGTATTCATATCGACGACCTGCCCACTCTGCCACGAATCGACTATGAGACGGATCCTATGCTGCTGGCATTAGTGGACAGCTGGTGGACGGAACGATTTTCTCAACCACCACTGATCGGCATGGAGGTCGACAAAGCGGATACATGTAGTGAAATGGTAGCAAACGGTTTGGGGTACGCCATCCTTCCACGAGGCGTGCTGAATGGCAAAGACGATCTGCACATGATCGAGCTGACCACAGCCGAGGGGGAGCCGATCAAACGAAGTACCTGGATGTTTTATCATGCCGACTCGATGGAATTGCAAATGGTCAAGGCATTTGTGCGCTTCATAGAGCAGGGTGAGATAGCATTCATCGATTAAGCAAGGAAAAAGGAACTGCTGGGAATTCCTGAATGGGAGCCAGCAGTTTTTATTATTCACACAAGGAATCGCCAACGATAACCATTTTGTATTTTTTCTGCGAGAACAATTGTTTTACACTAGGTGTACCCCCACCCTAGAAGCTTCATACAACGTCGGATAGTAGGAGAGGGAACGCTTATGCTGTTACGCATTTTGTTTACATTGCTGCTCGGATCACTGGGAGGCTGGCTGTTTGCTACCATTCACAGCCCACTTCCTTGGCTGCTCGGAGCGCTAGTTATGACAGTGATCTGTAATATGCTTGGGGTCAAAAATCTTTGGATTCCCCGTTGGTTTCGTCAAGCGGGATTGACAGTAATCGGGATCACCCTGGGTCTGCGAATGACAGCTGAAATCGTCGAGACGATGACGGGACACATTGGTTTGATGCTCATCACCACGATTTTGACCATCTTGATCAGTTTGGTGAACGCTTGGATATTTTACAAGGTCTGCCGGGTAGACGGAATAACGGCGATTTTCAGCAATATTCCAGGTGGTTTATCGGAAATGGTGTCGGTGGGGCAAATGGCGGGAGGAAATCAACAAGTCATCACGATTTTTCACTCGATCCGTGCGATCAGCGTCGTGCTTTGTACCCCTTATCTAGTGACATTTCTACCTACGCATGCTGCCATACAGACGGCTACTACAGAACACATGCTGGGGATTGGGCAGACAGTCATGATTCTTGTGGCTGGTCTCATTGGAGCGTTGATTGCGTCACGCTGTTATATACCCGCCCCGTTCTTGCTAGGTGCCTTGCTCGTGACCGCTTTGATTTCGATGAATACATCGCTTGTGGGAGAGAGTCCTGCGTTGCCAAGCATCTTGGTCCAAGGAGCTCAAATATTCATCGGGGTCAGCATCGGTCTTGGCTTCAAACGAGAGGACATCGCCAAAAACCGCCGATTCTTTCTCTTCGGTCTTCTGCATTCCCTGTTCTTGTTCGTCATGGTGATTGTGCTTGCCATCGGCATTTCTTACGTGTCTGCTACCGATATCGTGACGGCGATTTTGGCGACGGTGCCAGGTGGACTCGCCGAAATGAGCTTGACTGCCTTGGCGACAGGAGCCGATCCGCTCTTAGTGACGGCGTTTCATCTGTTTCGTTTGGTCCTTGTCCTTACGCTGTTTTCCTTCGGCGCTCGTGCATGGACGAACCGCCACAGCAGGATCAAACAGCCAAAGGAGACCAGCGCCTGAGACAGTATTACAGTCAAATTAATAGCAAGACCTGTACGTTCCCTGATCGGAACGGCAGGTCTTTTTGGTGTGAAAAAAATGAAAATAATCATAAATATAGCGTTTATCCAAATTATCTGAACAAACTAGGAAGCGTTTTCATCGGATGCTATGATCTCCTTACCATAATTGAAAACGCTATCAACAGAGGGGGTCATAAAGATGAAAAAATCAAACAAATGGACGAAGTGGAGCGGAGTACTCCTCACTACGGCAATGGCACTTAGCCTCGCAGCCTGTGGAGGCGGCGGTGGGCAGACGGCTTCCTCTGGAGAAGCTTCTACCTACCCAGAAAAACCTATCTCGGTTATCGCACCATCGGGCGCAGGCGGAGGCTTGGATAAAACAGCGCGTTCTCTCGCAAAGGTGATGTCAGCAACGAAGCTGGTAGACAAGACGATCTCGGTCGAAAACAAACCAGGTGGCGGACAGGCAGTAGGCTTGGCTGATTTCGTAACGCAGGACAAGAAAAACAACTACAAGCTCCTGCTTCCCTCTACACCAATCGTCATCAACAATGTGAAAAAAGAAGGAAACAGCCCGCATTCTTACAATGATATGACTCCGTTGGCACAATTGACGAAAGATTACGGCGCGATCGTAGTAGCTGCCGATTCTCCATACAAGGATCTGAAATCGTTAATGGATGCCATCAAAGCTGATCCAACCAAAGTAACGGTTGCAGGCGGTTCTGCTCCTGGCTCGCTTGATCACTTGACCTTTTTGATGCCTGCTGTTAAAGCGGGAATTGATCCGAAATCAGTGAAATACATCTCTTACGATGGCGGTGGGGAAGCGATCGCATCTCTCTTGGGTGGCAATGCTGATGTACTGGCTACAGATGTATCCGGTTCGGGTGAATACTTGAAATCCGGCAAAGTAAGAATCCTGGGTGTATCTTCCCCTGAGCGCTTGAAAGGTATGTTCAAGGACATCCCGACGTACAAAGAATCCGGTTATGACACGGAGCTGATCAACTGGCGCGGTGTATTTGGACCAAAAGACATGACGCCAGATGCTGTTGCTTACTGGGAGCAAAAATTGAAAGCGATGACAGAGACTCCTGAGTGGAAAGCAGAGCTGGAGGCAAATGGCTGGGACGATGGCTACAAAAACGGTGCAGACTTCAAGAGCTACCTGGGTGAGCAAGAAAAAATGTTCAAGGAAATCCTGGGCTTGCTCGGAATGGCGAAATAAAAAGTTTTGCTGGGGGATGGAGAAGGAGCGATTCTTCTCCTCCTTCATTCTGGATTCTTGTACGAACAGGAGGGAACATACGTGAGCAAAACATTTGACCGCTTCGCCAGTCTGATTTTTCTCGTGTTGGGCGTAGCATTTGTGGTCGGGAGCCAAAACATCTCGGCGAGCGCTTACGGCAGCAATGTCGGACCAAACATTTTTCCGATGGGACTTGGAAGTCTTCTGATCCTGCTCAGCTTGCGATTATTTTATGAGACGTTCAAATACAAGCAAGAGGGCAAGAAAGAGAAGGAAAAGCTCGATTACAAACGGTTCCTCATCGTTCTTGTCGCGGCATTATTCTACGTATTGCTTATGGAGGAAATCGGCTACGTGATCAGCACCTTCCTGTTCCTTTTCGTTGGATTCCAGACGATGCAGAAAGGGAAATGGCTCAACAGCGTGATCATTTCCAGTGCGTTTTCGTTCGGTGTCTACTTGTTGTACGTGGAAGTTCTCGATGGCACATTGCCCGGTTTACCAACATGGTTAGGCTTGTAGGAGGTGGATGAAATGGGTGCGATTGACTATTTGCTGAACGGATTTGCCACTGCCCTGCAATGGCAAAATATCATCTTTGCGTTTGTCGGCGTCTTGATCGGGACAGTAGTCGGTGTATTGCCAGGGATTGGGCCAATCAGCGGCGTGGCCTTGTTGATTCCGGTGACAGCTTCGTTGACGAGTGGACTGCCGCCAGAAGCAGCGGCGACCAGTGCCATTATTTTGCTGGCAGGGGTATACTACGGAGCGATGTACGGTGGCTCTACCACTTCGATTTTGTTGAATACACCTGGTGAGTCATCTTCTGTCGTTACCGTACTGGACGGATACCCGATGGCGAAGCAAGGAAGAGCGGGAGTCGCTCTCTCCATTGCTGCGATTGGTTCTTTTTTTGCAGGGCTTGTCTCGCTTATCGGTCTGGTATTTTTGGCAGAGCCACTCTCAGAAGTAGCGCTCAAGCTCAGTCCGGCAGATGAGTTTTCGCTGATGATCCTGGGGCTATGTGCACTGAGCGGGCTGGCAGGCAAGTCCGTGACCAAAGCATTGATGATGACGGTTTTTGGCTTATTGATCGCGACGATCGGGCTGGACAATGTATCTGGCGTGGCGCGTTTTACCTTCGATATGCCTGAGCTATATTCCGGTTTGGAATTTTTGACGATCGCCGTAGGGGTATTTGCGCTTGGAGAAGTGTTCAAGACGATCCTCGAGCGCGATGTGAATGAGGGAGAGATCGCCAAAATCTCCCGAATCATACCGACCAAGGAAGACTTGAAGGAAAGTGCTGGACCGATTCTCCGTGGATCACTGGTTGGATTCTTTAAAGGTATTGTTCCTGGTTCTGGTGCAACACTGGCATCCTTCCTTGCTTATTTGCTGGAAAAGAAAATCAGTAAAACGCCTGAAAAATTTGGCAAAGGAGCAATCGCTGGGGTAGCGGCTCCAGAGTCAGCGAACAACGCAGCATCTGGCGGGGCGATGATCCCACTTCTGACCTTGGGGATTCCGGGTACAGGGACGACAGCGGTTTTGATGGGCGCACTGATTATGTACAACGTGCAGCCAGGTCCGCTCTTGTTTGAAGACCATCCGAACATCGCTTGGGGCTTGATCGCCAGTATGTTCATCGGAAACGTGATGCTCTTGATCCTCAATATGCCGCTCGTAAAGGTGTTTGCGAAGCTGATTGAGACGCCGCCTAAATATTTGATCCCGATGATCGTTGCCATTTCCGTGTTCGGTGTTTACGCAGTCCGTGTCTCCGTTTTTGATCTGGTCTTGCTGCTCCTTTGTGGACTCGTGGGTTACTTTTTGGCGAAAAACGATTTCCCAATGGCTCCACTCGTTCTTGGCTTGGTCTTGGGTCCGATGATTGAAAATAATTTGCGACGCGCGCTGACGACGTCCAATGGTGATTTTTCTATCTTTATTCAAAAACCAGTTTCGCTAGTGTTTCTGATCATTGCGGTTCTCTGGATCACCGTTCCCTTGATCATGAAAATGAGAGGGAAGAAAGTAATCGTGAACGAAGAATAGAGGAGGGAGATTCTCATGCGCGATGACAAAAAGATCAAAGAGGAAGTCAAACAGCAGTTCGGTACGAATGCTGAAAAATATGTGAATAGCCAGACGCATGCTACGGGAGAGGATCTCTCTCTCCTCACGCCTTGGCTGAATCCTTCGCCAGATTGGGTGTTTCTTGATGTGGCAACGGGCGGCGGTCATCTTTCCAAGGCAATCGCTCTACATGTCGGTCAAGTCTTTGCGACTGATTTGACACAGCCGATGCTTGCAGCGGCGCGAAACCATCTGAGATCCCACACAAGCAATGTCTTCTATGTGGTTGCGGATGCGGAGGCACTTCCGTTTTTGAGTGAATCCTTTGATGCAGTCGGGTGCAGAATCGCGGCCCATCATTTCCCGAACCCAGAGGCGTTTGTAAAAGAAGTGGCCCGAGTCCTGAAGCCGGGTGGAAAATTCGTGCTGATCGACAATATCGCAGCAGAGGATGAAAAGCTCGATCGATTTGTCAATACGCTGGAGAAACTTCGGGATCACAGTCATGTACGAAGCTACTCACGGTCCGAATGGTTAACGTGGATCGAGCAAGAGGGATTGGTGGAGAGTCATTCGCGCATCCGTAAAAAGACGTTCCCGTATGCGACTTGGGTCAGACGTACGACTGAGACTGAGGAGCAGGTTGAGCAAGTAACCGCCCATATCACTAGTGCTGATGAGGTAATCCAAGCCTACTTCGCGGTTGAAAAAGAAGGAGAGCAAGTCGTTTCCATTCAAGTTGATGAGTGGATGGCGTTGTTTGAGAAACCAGAATGATACGGACGATGTTTCCAAGCTGGTCCCCGCTTACAATCAAGCGGGGGCTTTTTCTTTTTTTGTATGGGTACCTAAGTAACGATTCGTAATGATAAAGAGGTTTTCGAGACGGTTTTTGGCATTATATTTTTAATTTTTTGCATCTGTATTTACTATTCGTTTGAATTCGGTCAATATAAAGTACGAATGGTCTATATGAAGGAAAATATGCTACTATAACCACAGGAGGTATGTGATGGATGAGGTTGACCTGAGAATTGTTCAATTGCTCGAGGAAAACGGAAGGATATCTCATGAGGAAATCAGCAAGCTGCTGCACATCTCGCGACCAGCTGTCCACCAACGGGTTGCCAAGCTTGAAAAGAATGGCGTTATCAAGGGATACCGTGGCATCATTGACTGGAGAAAATTAGAGCAAAGGCTCAAGGTATTGATCTTCGTCAAAGCAAGATGTCAGGACTTCAAAGGAATCACCGCAAAGATTATGAACGTTCAGGTACCGAACGTGACCATCATCGAATGCCAGCGGCTCGCTGGAGAGTGGTGTATGATGCTAAAAGTACGTGCGACGGCACCGGAAGATATCACCAATCTGATCGATGAAATGGTTCAGTATGACGAAATACTGGAAACATCTACGACTTTCATCTTGTCGACGATCTACGAGGATGGCTGGAAAGAAATTTGACAACCAAGGTGGAAACACAATGACAGGAAAAAAAGATTCAAAATTATTTGTCGTTACGATTGCGTTGCTAGCTGTCTACCTGTTTTGGGGAGGCACGTATCTTGGAATGAAGATCGCCATTGAGTCGATGCCACCCTTTATTATGGCTGGTGCGCGATTTTTTCTGGCGGGATCGATCCTGTTCCTGATTGGGCGTTGGAAAGGGGCAGACCTACCCAGTGTTGCAGAATGGAGAGGAGCGGGAATTGTTGGGGCGTTGCTGCTTCTCGGGGGTAACGGTGTAGTAGCATGGGCACAACTCAAGGTACCGTCAGCAATCGCGTCCTTGCTGATCGCTACGGTTCCATTATGGATTCTCGTTTTCAACTGGATCGGTGGCAGCAAGAAAAAGCCAACAGTTGGAGTCATGGGAGGAATCCTGTTTGGATTGGCGGGGATCGCTGTGATGGTTATCCATCCCGAGAGCACAAGCAATCAAGGGATCGATACCATTGGAATCTTGGCGCTCCTGTTTGCCTCAATCAGTTGGGCAGTGGGATCGCTGTATTCGCGCCATGCAAAGCTCCCAGCATCACCGGTAATGGCAACGGCCTTGCAAATGATCATCGGGGGAATTTTGTTGGGGATCGTGTCGCTGTTTCTCGACGATTGGACGAAGCTGCATCTATCGGAGATTACCCTTCGTTCCTGGATTGCCTTTGGCTACTTAGTTGGATTTGGTTCCATTGTCGCTTACACGTCGTACATTTGGCTTTTGAAAAATGCAGAGCCTTCCCTGGTCTCCACGTACGCTTATGTGAACCCGATTGTCGCAGTATTTCTAGGTTGGCTGATCGCTGATGAACAATTGACAAGCCAAACCTTGATTGCTGCTGTCATGATCATCGCATCCGTTGCCATCATCACGATGTTTCGGGAAAAGAGTCCAGGTGCGACACAACCGGTAGCAAGAAAAGAAAAAGGGAAGCTTCAGGTTCATAAATGAGGCTTCCCTTCTTTTTGCCATCTGGCATTATTTTGCCGTTTTTTGCGGAACCCAGCGGTATTTTCGTTCCGGACGCCCGACTGTTCCATAGAACGTCTCGACAGTCACTTCATTAATAGAGACGAGAAATTCGAGGTATCTGCGCACGGTCGAGTGACTCATGCCAGCCAGTGCAGCCAGATCATCGGCATTCATGCTTTGGGTGGTCTCCTGCATTTTGTCCCGGATTAGCTTTAATGTCAGCTTGTCGATGCCTTTCGGGAGCGTAGTGACAGTCTCAACGGTTTTGGCAGCAGGAGTGTGTGCGGCTTTCGTAAACAGCTTGTCCACTGCTGTCTGATCAATGGTTGTATGCTGCTGCAGCTGACGTCTCGTATTTGCATATTGCTCCAAGGTAGACATGAATTTATCGATCATAATCGGCTTGATGATGTAGCTATATGCACCGCCACGTATCGCTTCTCTCACGGTTTCCACATCGTTTGCGGCTGTGATCATCACGACATCGATCCCGCGAAAATGCTTCCTAACTTCACGCAACAGGTCAATCCCGTTCATATCCGGCAAATAAATGTCCAAGAGCAGCACATCTGGCGTAACGACGTGAAGCATCTCCAGCGCCTGTTTTCCGGTCGTGGCCGTGGCAATAATCTGGAATCCTTCCAGTTTACTTGTGAATTGTTCATAGATTCTAGCTGCAATTTCGTCATCTTCCACGATCATGACGGTAATAGGTTTCTCAGACATGGTGGATGGCCTCCTCATCTACTTGCTTTGTCCCATTTCTTGGGGACGACTACGGTGAAACGCGCTCCGCCAAGATCACTTTTCCCGAGTGAGATTTGCCCCTCTAACAGCTCGATGGCGTTTTTCACAATAGCCAAACCGAGTCCTCGATTTTCACCTGATTTCGTAGTGACACCGCTTTCAAAGATGCGGGGCTCCAATTCTTTTGATACCCCATGTCCATTGTCTTCGATATCGAAAATGATATCGCCACCCAAATCAGTAAAGGACACATGAACCATTGCGTCAGAGCCTTTGTATTCGAGGGCAGCTTCCATCGCGTTGTCGATCAAATTGCCGAGAATAGTGACCAATACCTTTGTATCCAAGCTGTCAGGTACATTTCCCAAATAGCTATCCTGATCAATTTCGAGTAATACCTTCAGTTCTTTGGAACGATTGATTTTCCCTAGCAGACAAGCTGCGATGAAGGGCTCTTTGACTGAACTCATAATGAAGGCGAGAATATCCTGCCGTTCTTTTACTTCATCGGTGATGAGTTCGATTGCTTTGTCGTACTCCTTTAGCTTGAGGAGACCGTAAATGGTGTTCAAACGATTTAAATATTCGTGATTTTGCGCACGCATATTATCCGAAAAGGAACTGATCTTGGTAATTTCTTCGGTCAGCTGCTCGATTTCAGACTCTGGACGAAATGTGAAGACCACGCCTCTGATTTCATTATTGCTCAAAATAGGAGAGTAGTCGGTTATAAAAATTTCGTGTCCCAGCAAAATTTTGTAGTTCATTTCTTGTGTATTTCGATTGACAGAATGAATGATGTCGCGCAATTGCGGGCTAGCAATCGATTTCCCTACGGCCAAATCCTCTTGGAGGAGGGAACGTGCGCGTTTATTCATCGAGACGACACGCCCTTGCATATCGACTGCTACCGTAGCATCGCGAATCGATTCAAGAATAGCTGCTTTTTCCGTAAACAAAAATGAGATTTCTTCTGGCTCAAGACCAAAGATCAAACGCTTGACTCTTCTGGCAATGATAAAAGCGCCAATCATTCCGATAACCAGCAGCATAAGAGACAAGGCGACGACCCTTTCCTTGTATTCCGCGACCTTTTTCTCTACATCACTCATGACATAGCCGACAGAGGAGACGCCAATGGTTTCGCCTTTCTTGTTGACGATCGGTGTTTTCGCTTTGATAGCTGGACCTGAAATGCCTGTCCCACGATAAATGACCGATCGATTTTCTAAAAAGACGGGGTCATTGCTGGTTCCCATTGGTAATCCAATCTGCTTTGGGTCGTAGTGAGAGTACCGAATACCGTCCTTGTTTCCAATCACAACATAGCTGGCGCCCGTTTCCTTTCGAATGGTTTCGGCTATCGGTTGTATCACCTTGGAAGGATGATCGGTCCCAAAGGCTGCAATGATGCGTTCGTCCATGGCAGATAGCTTGGCGACCGTCATGGCTTGCTGTCCAATATAGCGATCCAAAATGTCATCTAATATGAGGGAAAATAAGGCAGTTCCTATCCCCATGCTGATCAGGACAACGATGGAAATGAGGAGAACCATTTGGGTCAAGAGGCTGATGCGGGCTTTTTTTGGTGTATGAACCATGGGCAAACCACCTTCGATGACAGATCAAGATGCGATAAATGAATGAAACCGTTTACTCTATTCATTATAACAATAACGCTTTCACATTTGTGACACAAAGTAAATTTGTAACAATACGATAGCCAATAGGTTTATGAAAAAAGTTTTGACAAATTTTTTATAAAAAATTGAACAAAATATGAACAACAAGTGAATATTATGTTACAATAGGAGCATAAAACAAAAACGGTCACGCAAAAAATCTATGATGATAGGGGTTTTGTGTTATGAATAACGATCGAAAAGCAGCAGATGTATTAAGATGGATGGCTTGGACAGTATTATTCGTAGGTGCCGTTATTATGGCTTTCACTGCAAACGATTTCAGATCAGAGAACTTGCCGTTGATGGTGTCGATCGGATTTTTGATCGCTGGCATGAATATCTTCATTATGAGCACGGTGTTTCGCTTGATGACACTAAAAAGAACTGACGCTTAAGTTAGTTAAAAATAGTCCCATAATCCCTCTCATTTTCTTCATTATAATGAGAGGTTTTTTATTTATACGGAAATTTGCCGTCAGCCAAATAAGGCTGGCGTTTTTTTGTTTTTTTTATTGAAAGTGAAAAGAAATCTTGACAATCCAAATTGGGTGGTATGACCAAAAATGGGTGTTGAAGATCATTACAGGAGAATCCTAACAAGAATATGATCAACTCGTGACTGGTATGTGAACACTTTGTAACAGAAAAGCTACGAAATATTGAACGTCGTTAAAAACAAGTACAAAAGCTCGCAGACTCTGATAGTATGTATATGCGGCAAATAGTGAAGTTCACTTGTGTTAAAAAACCCCTATTGTGAGGAACTCTCGAAAAGTGTGAATGCACGTAAAAAAAGAAGGTTTTCCAAAACCTCGTTCGAGACCTCTCCATAGAGAGTGACTGCACTATCGACAAACGTGAGGCAAAGTTCACCCGAAAAGAACTGCGCTCTCAAAGTATTACATGCTCGTTGTTTGTGACTAGGAGGGATTAGGAGAATGAGCGGAGGAAAAATGCTGAGGCATATCCAGTTTTGGATCTTGGCAGTGTTGGGCACCGTTCTGCTGACAGGCTGTGGTAGCGAATACCTCGTCTTGAATCCAAAAGGACCTGTAGCAGAAACGCAGTACAATCTCATTATTATTTCCACGATATTGGTCGCTGTCATTATCGTTCCGGTTATTGCGCTTACCGCTTTCATTGTATACCGCTATCGGGATACACCGGGCAATAAAGCAAGTTACAAGCCGGAGTGGGCACACAGTACAACCCTAGAGGTAATTTGGTGGATTATTCCTATCGTTATCGTTGCATTGCTGGGTTACTTTACTGTCCGTGATGTTTATGTGTTAAAAGAAAACCCGAATAAAGAAGTTGCCCCTATGACCATTCAGGTTACGGCTTTGGACTGGAAATGGATGTTCACGTATCCAGAACAAAATATCGCAACTGTTAACCATTTGGAGATTCCAGCAGGCGTACCGATTCGCTTCCAGGTATCTGCTGATGCACCGATGAACTCTTTCTGGGTTCCAGAATTGGGTGGACAGATTTATGCGATGGCGGGAATGGCTACTGAGTTGTATCTGCAAGCAGATGAACCAGGTACATTCGCTGGATTTAGCTCCAATTTCTCTGGTGAAGGCTTCGCTAAAATGCAGTTCGATGTAGTCGCAAAACCAAAAGATGAGTTCGATAAATGGGTGAAAGAAGTAAAAGGTACGACACCAGCTATGACGAAGGCAGATTATGAAGAACTTCGCAAGCCTGGCGTGACAGATAAGTTTACGTATTCTGCATTCCCAGAAGGTATGTTTGAAGAGATCGTTGCGAAATATGGCCATGGTCACGATATGGACTATGTGATGGAGAAAATGCCTGCGCCTGCAGGTGACAAGTCTTCTAGTGAGACTTCGCTAAATACGCAGCATAAGACTGAATCGCACAACATGCCTGGAATGAATCATTCCAGTATGAACCACTAGGCGAGAGGGAGGAGGAATACCACGTGTGGGAGAACATTAAGGATTTTGCATCCACGTTCTTTGTAACAGGTGACCCACTGATTTACGGTGCGGACGTATCGATTGTACTGACCATCATTGCAATCTTATTCGTTCTGACTAAGTATAAAAAATGGGGTTGGCTATGGCGCGAATGGTTGACTACAGTTGACCATAAGCGTATTGGTATTATGTATTTGATCGCATCGCTTCTGATGCTGTTCCGCGGTGGGGTTGATGCCCTGCTGATGCGTGTACAATTGGCATTCCCGAACGTAGAATTCCTGCACTCGGATCACTATAATGCCATCTTTACGACTCACGGTACGATCATGATTTTGTTCATGGCGATGCCGATGATGTTTGCCTTGTTTAACATGGTAGTACCGCTTCAACTCGGTGCTCGAGATGTAGCGTATCCGTTCTTGAACGCACTCAGCTTCTGGCTGTTTATGCTCGGTGCGATGCTGTTCAACCTTTCGTTCGTAATCGGGGGCTCCCCAGACGCTGGTTGGTTGTCTTACCCGCCATTGTCACAAAATGAATTCAGCCCTGGACCAGGTCAGAACTTCTATATTTGGGGGATTCAAATCTCCGGTATCGGTAGTTTGGCGACAGGGATTAACTTTATCGTAACGATTCTCAAAATGCGTGCACCTGGCATGAAGCTTTCCAAAATGCCATTGTTTAGCTGGTCCGTATTGTCCAGCTGCATTATGATTATCTTCGCTTTCCCAATTTTGACTGTAACATTGGCTCTGTTGTTCCTTGACCGTTTCGCAGGTGCCCACTTCTTCACAATGGACGGCGGCGGTAATCCGATGATGTACCTCAACCTCATCTGGATGTGGGGTCACCCTGAGGTATACATCGTAGTAGTACCAGCTTTCGGTATTTTCTCCGAAATCGTGGCTACGTTCTCACGTAAAAAGATTTTCGGCTACAAATCAATGGTTTGGGCGATGATGATCATTGCCGTTGTATCGTTCTTTACATGGGCTCACCACTTCTTCACAATGGGTACGAGCGCAAGTGTTATCGCCTTCTTTGCGATATCAACGATGATTGTAGGGATCCCGACCGGGGTTAAGGTCTTTAACTGGCTGTTTACAATGTATCGTGGTCGGATATCCTTTAAACAACCAATGCTGTGGACCATTGCCTTTATCCCGTGCTTCGTAATTGGTGGAGCGACAGGGGTAATGCTGGCAGTAGCTCCGGCAGACTATCAGTATCACAACAGTTACTTCCTGGTTGCCCACTTCCACCAAGTATTGATCGGTGGGGTAGTGTTCGGTTACCTGGCTGGTATTTACTACTGGTGGCCAAAACTGTTCGGTTTCAAGCTCGACGAGAAACTGGGCAAATGGGGCTTCTGGTTCTGGAATATTGGTTTCTACGTGTGCTTTATGCCGCAATACGCGCTCGGTTTCATGGGTATGACTCGCCGTTACTACACGTACGGTTGGGATCGCGGTTGGGCAGACCTGAACCTGGTATCCACTGTAGGGGCATTCATGATGGGTATCGGTTTCATCTTCCAAGTATGGCAAATCGCTTACAGCATCAAGCATGGTGAGCGCGACACGACAGGAGATCCATGGAATGGTCGTACACTGGAGTGGTCGATTCCGTCACCTGCACCGTTCTACAACTTTGCTGTTGTTCCACAAGTGAAAGAAATGGATGACTGGTGGGAAACAAAAGAAGCAAAAGCAAATGGCACCTATAAAGAACAACCGGCCAAATTGGAGCCGATTCATATGCCGAAGAACTCTGGAATTCCGTTTATCATGGCGAACTTCTGGTTCCTGGTAGGTTTTGGTTTCACATTTGGATGGGTTTGGATGGCCGTTATTGGATTCATTGGAGTATTCGCATGCATGTGGGCACGCTCCTTCCAATACGACACGGATTATTACGTACCGGTGGAGGAAGTGCGTCGCACTGAGGCTTCACTGGGGAGGGTGGTGTAACGATGGCTACGAATCATGACCATGGTCACGGCCACGACCACGACCATCATGAAGAGCATGAGCAACTTAAGGTTCTCGGTTTTTGGATTTTCGTTGTAACAGACTGCGTGTTGTTCGGTACGTTGTTTGCAACCTATGCGGTAATGATGAATAGCTTTGCTGGTGGACCAACTGGACAGGAATTGTTCCAGCTGCCAGGCGTTATTGCTTCAACCTTCATCTTGTTGACAAGTAGCTTTACCAGCGGTCTCGCTGTTCTGGCAATGAACAAAGGCAATGTGAAACAGCTGATTGCTTGGCTGGCTGTAACTGGTCTTTTGGGACTGTCTTTCGTAGTGTTGGAAGTCACTGAGTTCATGCACTTGATGAGCGAAGGCGCAACCATGGCGACTAGCGGCTACTGGTCCGCTTTCTACACACTGGTTGGTACGCACGGATTGCACGTAACGCTTGGTCTGTTCTGGATGACTGCGTTGATGATACAGCTGAAGCGTCGTGGAATCTCTGCGGTTACTCGCCGCAAAATTACCAACTTTAGCTTGTACTGGCACTTCCTTGACGTTGTGTGGATCTTCCTCTTCACAGTCGTTTACTTGATGGGGGTGATGTAAGGTGGCACAACATCAAAACCATGGCGGACATCATAGTCACGGATCGATGAAAGAGTACGTAATCGGTTTTATCCTGTCGATCGTGCTCACCATTATCCCACTCGTGCTGGTCATGAACTCGATTTTGAGTAAAACGGCGACCATGATCGCGATCTTGGTAATGGCGGTCTTGCAGTTCGTAATTCAGTTGGTCTTCTTCATGCACATCCGCGAAGGAGAAAAACCGCGCTACAACGTACAGACATTGATTCTTGGACTTGTGATTGTATTTACAATCGTTGCAGGTTCCCTCTGGATCATGTTGTTTAACAAATATTAATCAGTTAAGAGCGTGGCACAGGCGATCGTTGCTTGTGCCGCGTTTTTTTGTTTTTTGATAGTAGCGGTAGTGAACGGAAGAAACGCATTTCCAGTCTACGCTTCGGCCTACGCCCCGCAAGGGGGATTGACTGTCCGCTTCGGAAAAAATGGCGGGAGCGCTTCAAACGTAGAAGTTTCGAGGAAGTATTCCATAAGTGAAGCTGAAATTCCCCGCCATTTTTTCCGAAGCTGAGCTGGGCTCCAGAGGCGCTTGGACTGGAAATGCGCTTCTTCCTACGCGGCTTTTCGTCATCCAATGCAAGTGATTCAAGAAGGTAGAAAATTATTTAGCTGGTAACAATATCTTCTTGCCGCTATAATAGAAAGAATTTTACGCAAAAGTATGCAAGGAGAGTGAAGTCGATGGCTGGGCAACTGTATGTAACGAAGCCTTGTGCAGAGCTTCAAGCAGAGTATATTTCCTTCTACGAAGAGTGGAAAGAAAGTGGAGAACCTATCGTACCGTGGGTAGTGGATCGAGAGCCCTATGATTTTCCTGCGTATCTGGAATTTCTGGAGAGTGAAAGCAGCGAGGACAATCTTCCGGATGGCTATGTTCCTCATTCGACGTATTGGCTCGTGAATGAGGAGCGACGCATTGTGGGGGCGGTGAATATTCGGCATCGTCTCAACGAGCGTCTACGAAAAAACAGCGGGCACATCGGATATGGAATCCGCCCTTCGGAGAGACGCAAAGGATATGCGACGGAAATTTTAGCGCAAGCCCTAAACATCACAAGCGAGTTGGGTATAAACGAAGTATTGGTGATTTGCGATTATGATAATGTTGCATCGGAGAAAACGATTCGGAAGAACGGGGGCGTTTTTGAGTCAGAATGCACAGACGACGATGGATTGGTCATTCGTCGCTTCTGGATTACACGATCTTTGTAAAAGAAGAGGGCTATCTCATTATCCGTTTCAAGACGTTTGAGATAGCCCTTTCCCTATTTATTCATCTATCTTGTATGCAATCAACTTGCGTACCCATTGCTCCATCTCGTCAAGAATATAGTCTGGGGGTGGGGTTTTTCCGTCTTTTTTTGGGAGGACGAGCCATTGTAATGGTTTTGGGACATGGAGGATTTTCTCAAGAAGTTGTATCCCTTGATCGTCACTAATGATATCTCGTAAAAAAATGAACATTCGCTTGTCTAATGTATGGATGAGCTTACCTTCATATTTTGTATCGGAGATCATAACGCAAGGGTGGCCATGTCGCTCAATATTACCTAATACTTCAACCCACACAAAATCATACAACTGGGAAAGTTCAGCTTCAAGGAGATCGGGATCTTTAATAGGGATTGGATATGTGGAAGAGTAGGAACGATCTAAAAAAATCTCTGGGTCCATCTCCATATAGTCTAATACTACCTTGCAAGATGCAGCTTGTTTGTTTTCATAGGTGTATAAAATCTCCCGGACTTTGTTGCAATCAATTTTTTTGCCAATCACAAAGCCTATTCGAAGTTCGATTGTCATTCACTCCTTATTGAAGAAGAGAAAATCGGGGTACCCCAATTATCTATACATTAATCTTCTCCCCAATGTTCTGGAAATTGATTTTTTCTCGTAATTTTAGTTTGACCATGATGCCACTTAAAATTATCATCTCTTTTATGCCAATGGAAGTCTATGCTTAAACCTTCATCTACTCTTTTCATATGAAATCTCAATAAGTCTTTTCCCGTCCTCTTGTTTATTATATCGAAAACTTTTTCTCCTTGGATAATGCCATTTCTAGCGCTTTTGGACTCCGGCCCGTCATAATCAATATCCCCATCATATTGTTCATGCAAGGCTTCAACTTCTGCCCATATTTCAGATTCTATTCTTTCTTCAAATTCATCATAAGCCATTTTTTGTATCCTTTTCCCCATTTTTTTCTTAACTGCTTCTTTAAGAGCAAATCTTAATAAAATGGGTAATATGGTAGGCTGAACTTTTTCTTCGCTTCTAAAACTTGAGCCACTTTGCAATAGTAGAGTTTCTGTTATTTCAGGCAATACCGAATGCTTTTCAGCTATTTGCTCTTTTACGTCATTAACCAATTTGTTGAGCCCATTTTCATCATCTTGACTGGTGGAAAAATACTCTTCCAGATCCCTTTTAACGTCATCTTCGAGTGAAGTCTTTTCTAAAAATGCTTCTTGAAGATCCCTATCGGATTTCATACCTTTTAGAACAAGGTCTAGGTTGTCGAAAGTATCGGTAAGTGATTTTTCAAGATCATTTTTGTCTTCTGACATGACCTCACTTGAAAATTCGTATTGAAGCATTTCATTCACGGATGATTTGGTTAATACATCTGTCTCAGCAGCAAAACTAGAGGTAAGAACAGTGCTGAATAGCATCATTGAGGCAAGAGAGGTTAAAAACAATCTTTTTCCTTTTTTGATAAAATCAATCATTCTAATCCTCCTGTTTCAAATATTTACCAATTATTAGGATAATATAAACTTATGCTTATATCAATTGTTTTTTGAATATGGTGTTGCATTGAAAATAAATAAAGGTGTATTCCGTTCGAAGCTAAATAAAAATCACTGGATAAACTAGTTAATAGATGTTGTTACATTTACAATACTTAGTATATAATTATGTTGTGAAAGTTATTTTGGAAGGGAGAGATTTCTTTGTTTGATATCGTAATTATTGGAGCAGGCCCGGCAGGAGGAAGTGCAGCGTTGTTTGCTGCAAAAGCAGGGAAGAAGACGTTGTTGATTGATAATGACAAAAGCATGACCAAGCGCGCGTGGATGGAAAATCACTACGGCATCATGGAAATCTCAGGCCCAGACCTCATTGAGATCGGGAAAAAGCAAGCAGCGAAATTCGGTGCGGAGCTGGTAGCCGATCAAGTGAGCAATATTACCAAAACAGAGCAAGGCTTACTTGTAGAGACAGCGGAAAAAGGCAGCTTTGAGGCTAAGCATGTGATTCTTGCAACTGGAGCGCTCGTGACTTTGGCAGAAGCGATTGGGGTAAAAACTAAAGAAGGTACGGAGCCACGGATCAAAACTGTTGTCGATGTCGATGCACAAGGAAAGACGAACATTGAAGGAATTTGGGCAGCAGGTACGTGCGCGGGAGTAAGCGTACATACGATTATTACATCTGGTGATGGAGCCAAGGTTGCAATCAATATCATCAGCGAATTGAATGGCGAGCGTTACGTCGATCACGATGTTTTGAAAACAAACTAAATCAGGTTAGAAACACCTTCTTACCTTTGTAAAGAAGGTGTTTTCCTTTTTCACCCAATCGATGATAACTTGTATCGTGGTCTCGTTTTTGACATAATGAAGCTACTGTGCTAATTGACATGAAGAATCCTGTCAGGTTGAAGAGCGTTCCTCTTGCTCTGGAGAATTGATACGGATTCTATTTTATCTAGGTATAAGTAGGGAGGGAGACAAGTAGCATGTTCGTCAATCATGTGGTGATAAGCTTGATCGTTTCTTCCTGCACGATCGCGCTTATTTTCTTGATTCGAAAAGTATTTCGCTCACAGCTATCGGCGAAATGGAAATACAATTTGTGGTTTCTCTTGTTGGTCGCTTTGACGCCAGCTTTCATCCCGAACTACTTTTTTGATTTTGGAAATCTTTTTGTTTCAGGCATGCATCAACGTAATGAAGCTGGCAGCTCGACGCTCGCCACGCAAGCTCCTATGTTTGAAAATGCGAATTGGGTACAGGATTTAACGTTGTCGGTAAGTCGCTATACATCAGACTCCCTTTCTACGATTTTCGTCAGCTTTTGGGTAGTCGGGATGCTCGTTTGTGCTTCCTTCACGTTATCAGCCTGGCTAAAAATCCAGCAGATCAAGCGGACAGCATCTGTGATCACCAACCAAGAAATCATCGATTTGTTTGAACAATGCAAGAAGGATGTAAAAATAACGCGGCATATTGTGTTGGCACAATCCAATCAGGTCAAATCTCCGATGACGTTTGGCGTTTTTAAGACGTACGTTGTCCTTCCCAGTCATTTTGATGAATGGTTGTCGATCAATGAAATGAAATATATCTTTTTGCATGAACTCATGCACCAAAAAAACCATGATATTGTCATGAACTATGTGACCGTCGTGTATCAGCTGTTGTATTGGTTCCATCCATTGGTTTGGCTGGCTTTTCGGGAAATGAGAGTGGACCGTGAAATTGCTTGTGATGTAGCGGTATTGAACTTTTTAGACAAGCGAAATTACTTGGAATATGGTCATACCATCATTAAGTTTTTGGATAAAGAAAGTCGAGCCGGGAATCTCGTTTTGGCCAATCAGCTAAACGGTTCCAAGAAGGCAGTTAAAAAACGCATCGAGAAAATCGCATCTCACAAGGCGGAAACAAAGCTGTTGCACCTGAAAAGCACAGTCATTTTTTCCATCGTGGTCGTATTGGTTGCCAGTCAGGTTCTTGTTGGTTCCGCATTAGCCGACGATCGCAGCCGATATCATTTCCAAGATGATCGAACTATTTACGAGGATTTGGACAACTATTTCCGTGGCTTTGAAGGCAGTTTTGTCTTATATGATTTGAAAGCCGACCAGTATCGGATTTATAACGAGGCAGGAAGTACACAACGAGTTTCACCCAACTCTACCTACAAGATTTTTCTCTCCTTGTTTGGTCTGGAGACCGGTGTGATTTCGAGAGAAGATTCCCAGCTAAAATGGGATGGAATCCACTATCCATATGAGCAGTGGAACCGGGATCAAGATCTATTTACGGCGATGCGAAACTCGACGACCTGGTATTTCAAAGAGATGGATAAGAACATCTCACCGGAAATGATTCAAGCTTTTCTGGAACAATTGAACTACGGGAACGCCAATACATCTGGTGGAATCGGCGAATATTGGATAGAATCTTCCTTGAAGATTTCTCCGGTGGAGCAGGTACAATTATTAAAAGCGTTCTATACGAACCAGTTTGGCTTTCAAGAACATAATATCCAGACGGTGAAAGATTCCATCCGGTTATCGAAAAAGGCGGGGGCGATTCTTTCCGGGAAAACAGGTACGGGCACCGTCAATCAAAAAGATGTGAACGGTTGGTTTGTCGGGTATGTAGAGAACGAGGAAGGCACCTACTTCTTTGCTACCAATATACAAAGCGAAGATGACGCGAATGGACCTGCAGCAGCAGAAATAACCTTATCTATTTTGAAAGCGAAAGGTCTCTACTAGCCTTTGCTCTTACAGTCATTATTTTCGAAAGGGGGAGACTTCAGTGTCTACATCCATGCCAAGTATTTCAGAAGCGGAATGGCGAGTGATGAATGTGCTATGGGAAAGGTCACCGCTGACGGCCAACGAAATTATTTCCTCCTTGGAAGGTCAAACGGATTGGAACCCAAAAACAATACGTACTCTTTTGAATCGTTTGGTTCAAAAAAATGCTGTTGGCGTCAATCAAAACCAAAAAGTCTATACGTTTTATCCGCTGTACTCACAAAATGAATGCCAGCACGCCGAGGCACAGTCTTTTCTGCAGCGGATTTACAGCGGGGCTCTAAAATCAATGCTTGTTCAGTTCATTCAGAAGGAATCTTTATCGGACGAGGAGATTCAGGAGCTTCGTTCCATATTGGATGCGAAACAATCATCGACCGATCATCCCAAAAAATAGAGTGCGCTCTTTCTAGCTGACTTGGAAAAACCATTTACGGTTATCCAGTTTGCTTGAAAGGGCGTCTTTTTTTTCAAGAATCTTGCAAGAAAAAGGTGATTGACAGCAATGGATTACACGTGTAATATTATCGTGAAATCAGTTGATTACAAATGTAGTACGATATTACGTGTGTAATACAAAGGCTATACTATTCAAGAAAGAGGTTTGACATCCATGAAAGTTCATCAATCGAGACTGTTCGGATTCACAGTGAAAACGGTTTTACTCACGCTTCTCACGCTTACTGGCTGCTCTTCTGCTGAAACGCCTGTCGGAAAAACGGAAACGCCGGCATCTGCAATGGACCAAAAGTTCGCAGCGTTGGAGAACAAGTTTGATGCGAGGCTTGGCGTATATGCGATCGACACCGAAACAGATTTGGCAGTTGCTTACCGAGAAGATGAACGGTTCGCTTTTGCTTCTACGTACAAGGCTTTAGCGGCAGGTGCGATCTTGCATCAGAAACCGTTGGGAGAGCTCGACAAAGTCATCACCTACACTAAGGACGATCTCGTTACATATTCACCTATCACAGAAAAACACGTCGCGACCGGGATGACTCTTCGCGAGGTTGCAGACGCTGCGGTGCGTTATAGCGACAACACGGCGGGAAATCTGTTGTTCAAGGAATTGGGTGGACCTAAAGGCTTTGAATCAGCTCTGAGACAGATTGGTGATAGCGTAACGACATCCGAGCGATTTGAGACTGAATTGAATGAGGCAAAACCAGAAGATATTCGCGATACAAGCACACCTAAAGCACTTGCAACGAGCCTCCGAGCCTATACGGTAGGGGATGCGCTGTCGTCTGACAAGCAGAAGATTCTTATCGAGTGGCTGCAAGGCAACACGACGGGAGCCAAGCTGATTCGAGCGGGCGTTCCTAAAGAATGGAAGGTCGGAGATAAGACCGGAGCGGCAAGTTACGGAACGCGAAACGATATAGGGATCATATGGCCACCGAATAAAAAGCCGATTGTCATTGCAGTACTGTCTAGCAGAGATAAGCAGGACGCCACTTATGATGATGCGCTCATTGCTGAAGCTACCAAGATTGTTGTTGACGCACTGACGGCTGCAAAACCGTAAACGATCAACACGTGAGGTGATCACCAGATGATAGATAATGGTGCATACTTACTCGTAAAAAAAGGGGACCCCAGCCAATTTGCCACGCGCAAATATCTCACGAAGGATCGCTGTACAATCGGGCGGAGGGGGACTAGTTTTCAACTGGACATTACCTTTTCCAGTCCGTACATTTCGAGAATGCATGCAGCCTTTCAAAGGATCGGGAACGATTACAAAATTATCGATCTGGAAAGCAAGCATGGCACAGAGGTAAACGGGAAGCCGCTTCGTTACTCCTCTCACATTCTTCGTCACGGGGATCAAATCAGCTTGTCAAAAGGGGTAGCCGAGCTCGTCTTTTTACGAGAGGTCAATAGACTGGATGATACGGTAGAGCTCCCTTTCACGCAGCTGAAGAACGCATCGCTTTTGCCAGGTTTGGATTTTCATTTGGAGAGAAGAGAAGTTCGTATCGACGGAAATAGACTGCCTTTAACCGGAAAAGATATGGACTTGCTGAAGCTTCTATACCAAAAGGCGAACAAGGCCGTTAGTTTTGAAGAAATTATGCTGACCGTTTGGCCGGAACGAATACATGAGGGGAATGTCCCGGATGTCGGACGGGTGGAAGTCAATGCGCTCGTGTATCGATTAAGGAAAAAGCTTCGGCACTACGGGCAGCAAATCACGACGATTCCGCGATATGGATATCGCTTGGATGTTTGAAACAGGCAAAAGTAAAATCGACGTTAGAAAGGTGAGATTCGGTTGAAGATTCATAAGGGATGGATAAGTAAAACGATTTGCAGTTTGTTCCTGACAGTGGCCGTAGTCTTGACAGCTTTTTCTAATCAAACGATTGCCCAAACGACAACATCATCTCCCACCCAGATTACCAATCCAGGGAAAAGCATTGTGTTAACAAAATTAAATGACAAAGTATGGTTACATACATCCTATCAAGAATGGAATGGCACAACCTATGACCACAATGGCTTAATCGTTTCTACTTCCAAAGGAGTTGTCCTGATTGATACAGCCTGGGGCGACACCCAAAAAACGGAAGAGCTCTTACAGATGATCAAGAAGCATTGGAAGAAAGACGTTGTGTTGGCGCTGATTACACATGCACATGATGACAGCATTTCAGGTATCCGTGCGTTACTCGATCAAAAAATAGAGGTACGCAGTACACGTTTGACGGCAAAACTTGCGAAAGAATATGGATATCCCTCCCCCAATCCGACTCTTGATGAAAAGCCAGTAATAAAGGTAGGCGACACTATCTTAGAAGCCTTTTATCCTGGGGAAGGGCATTCGAAAGATAACATTACCGTTTGGCTTCCCCAATCCAAAATATTATTTGGTGGATGCTTCGTCAAAGCATTGGGTGCCAAGGATCTCGGAAATCTTTCTGATGCCAATGTAGAGGAGTGGGATGACTCCGTTCAGAAGGTAATCGAAAAATATCCACATATCGAAACCGTTGTACCCGGACATGGGAAAACGGGAGGCAAAAATTTGCTTGATCACACTATGGAGCTAATCAAACAACATTCCGAGAAGCAAGAAGCTGCTCAGAAATGAATTGTCAAAGGAACTCCTGCAAAACAAACTCCTTCTCAAAACCAACATGAGAAGGAGTTTGTTTATGTAAGGTGTTTTCTTTTTTCTTCCAATCGTCTAAAATTTTGATATAGGCCAGAAGTCATTGCTTTATTACCACAATCATTCAGTCATAGGAGTCCTTATTATGAAAAAAATCATAGGTATTGCCTTGATGGTCGCTTTACTAGGCTTCAACGCCTATTTGTGGCCGACATTGATTCACGCGGTAAAAACCGATGGACGAACGGATACAAAAACAGCGTCTATTTCCCAAAAAGCAGGTATCACCAAACGTGCTATGGATTTGGCCAATCAAAGTCCGCGGGCCGCAAACGTTTCCGCCTATCCGGTTGAAAAGCCTGTGGCTGTGTCAGCACCTGCACCAGCTTCAGCGCAAAAACAAAGCGAAGGGAAGCCAAAAACAAAAGCGGTAGCAACTGCAAAAACGAGTAAACCGAAGAAGAAAACACAAAAGACGAAAACCTCAACAAAATCAGTCAAGAAGCAGACTACACGTCCTCCGGTAAATAACGTGCCAATTAACCCGGCCTGGGATGATAACGGCCTCTATGTCGTAGACGATGGAGGACCAGGAAGCAGTTGGGTGGAGCTGTCGGATGGTTCTTTGTTGCGTAAGAGCGACGGGACACGGACATTTAACCTCCCCTATAATAAGAATCCATTCACTGGAGAGATTAAGCCGACAGTGGAGCCGATGTCAGAAGCGGCGTATAAAATGTGGAAGGGTAATCAAGCCCAGCAGCCATCCCCATTTAGCCCGTCACCATTCGGGCGATAATAAACAGAAAAAATGCTCCGAGAATAAGGAGCATTTTTTTTCGGGATGTAGTCAAATTTGAATATAATAACGTATAGTACTTTGATTTGACCACTCAGGAGGGCGAAGTAATGATTGCAAGAGAAAGTAAAGTGAATATGGTGTTAGCCGGGCTGCTGCTAGGTCTCCTGATGGCTTCCATGGACAACACCATTGTCGCGACAGCGATGGGTACGATTGTCGGTGAGATGGGCGGCATGGATAAGTTTGTTTGGGTGACATCAGCGTACATGGTCGCTACGATGGCGGGGATGCCGATATTTGGTAAGCTCTCCGATATGTATGGGCGAAAACGTTTTTACGTATTTGGTCTCATTGTATTTTTGTTAGGGTCCATTTTATGCGGGACGGCAAACAGCATCGTCGAGTTGAGCATTTATCGGGCGATTCAAGGGATTGGCGGCGGAGCGCTGATGCCGATTGCCTTCACGATTATTTTTGACGTATTCCCGCCGGAGAAACGTGGAAAGATGACGGGACTATTCGGAGCTGTATTCGGTACGTCCAGCGTATTTGGCCCTTTGCTTGGGGCGTATATTACCGAGTATGTCAGCTGGCACTGGATCTTTTACATCAATGTACCAATTGGTGCCGTGTCCCTCTGGTTGATCTCGATGTATTACAAGGAATCGTTGGAATACCGCAAGCAAAGCATTGACTGGTGGGGAGCGATTACGCTTGTCGGTGCTGTAGTGAGTCTAATGTTTGCACTGGAGCTGGGCGGCAATCAATATGCATGGGATTCGATGCAGATTATTGGCCTGTTCTCTTCCTTTTTCCTGTTGTTTGTGATTTTTCTATTTGTCGAGAAGCGGGCATCTGATCCGATTATTTCGTTCTCCATGTTCAAGAAGCGGTTATTTGCCACGACAAATGCGATTGCACTGTTGTATGGATCTGCTTTCATTATTGCTACTGTGTACCTGCCGATTTTTATCCAAGGGGTATATGGCGGGTCAGCGACGAATGCCGGATTGCTGTTGACACCGATGATGCTTGGTTCGGTTGTTGGCAGCCAAGTAGGAGGATTTCTGACGACGAAGACCAGCTTCCGCAATATTATGCTTCTGTCCGCTGCCTTTTTCATACCAGGTATTTTTCTTTTGAGTACACTGACGCCTGATATTCCTCGTTCAATCGTGACGCTTTATATGGTGATTGCAGGGTTTGGCGTGGGCTTCTCTTTCTCCACCTTGGGAATTTCAGCGATTCATGGCTTTGATATGCGTCAAAGAGGATCGGCCAGTTCAACGAACTCTTTTTCCCGTTCATTGGGGATGACATTGGGGATCACCGTGTTTGGGATCTTGCAACGTAACTCGTTTGAAAACGGCTTGTTCTCTGCCTTCGGGGGTCAAGGGATGACGAATGCCATGACAGACCCACGAGCGATTTTGACACCAGAAGCGCGCGAATCCATACCGGCTCCTGTTTTGGATCAAATGATCGATATTCTCGCTTCTTCGATAGCGAATACGTTTATGTGGGCACTCGTTCCTGCTGTTCTTGCTCTCGTGTGCATTTTGCTGATGGGAAATGATCGGGCGCTGGGGAAATCGCCTTCCGCACCGAAACCGGAACGTGGATAGAGGAGAATCGTCATGAGTCTAAAATTGCTTGTTCTGGGATTGCTGATGGAAGGAGAGAAGCATCCCTATGAGGTTCAGCAGCAGGTGAAGGCTAGAGGGATGGATTGTTACATGAAATACGCCAAAGGCTCCCTCTACTACGCCTTCGACCAACTGGAAAAGAGCGGGATGATTGAGGTCAAAGAAGTCATTCGTGAAACTAGCCGCCCAGATAAGAAGATGTATGGGATCACGCCAAAAGGCGAAGAGCAATTTCAACAGCTTCTCTTGGAAGAGCTGCAAAAACCGATGCAGCTGACCAATCCGATTTACGCTGCGCTTACTTTTGCTTCGTACGGTGATCCGCAAAAAATGGATGAGGCCTTGGAAGATAACATCCGGGAGGTAAGACGGTTAGCTGGATTATTGGAATCGATCCAGGAGGAAAAAAGAGAGAGGCTCAGCTGGGGAGCACGAGCGATTCTGATCGGTGCCATTGAGCATTTGCAGGCAGAGATGCGCTGGATGGAACGCATCCGAGAAGAAGCTTGGGGCCGTTGATTTTGACTATATTATGAACATTGGACTATTTTCATCATTATGATAGTTTTTCATTTATAATAGTGGTAATTTCAATGGCAAGGATGGTACCCGCACATGATGAACTCTGCCCTCGGACGTTTCCGTCTCATCGGCCTGATCGAAGGTGTCTCGTATTTGGTCCTTCTCGGGATTGCTATGCCGCTCAAGTATTTTTGGGATTATCCAGCCGCAGTAAAAATTGCTGGCTCGCTTCATGGATTGTTTTTTGTCCTGTATATTTTGGCGTTAGCACATGTTACAATGACCAATAAATGGTCTTTCCTGAAAGTAATCGGGGCATTTATCGCTTCATTACTGCCATTCGGCAACTTTGTTCTGGATGCACGCCTGAAAAAAGAGCAGTAAGTATACACATTACGTAAGGCACTAGAAGGCGGGTCATTGTACCCGTCTTTCGTACATATTCAAAAGAGAAAAAATGGAGGGGATCTGTGTGGAGACCAGAATTTTGGCAGGAATTCTTTTGTGGGACGAAGAGGAACAGTACGTTCTTGAAACCGTGATGGAGGACCGTTACAAGCTGGTTCTGCCGCAGATTATCACGCTTGCGAGCACAGAAGAAAAGGTAGCGACAGATGAATTGAATGAACAATACGTTGGTCAAAATGTCATTGCCAGATGTTTTGTTTGATATGAACAGATAATTCTGAAAAAGGGTGTGTGCAGGTGTGGAACTACGTGACCGCTATACGGGAAGTTTGCTAGGGTTGGCCGTTGGAGATGCACTCGGAACTACTTTAGAATTTCGCAAACCGGGGACCTTCGAGCCGCTTACAGAAATGGTCGGCGGAGGACCGTTCAATTTAAAACCCGGGGAATGGACGGATGATACGTCGATGGCTCTTTGCTTAGCTGAGAGCTTGATTACGCAGAACGGCTTCGATCCGGTTGATCAGATGAACCGATATGTAGCCTGGTTTCGTGAGGGTTACATGAGCTGCAAGGATCATTGCTTCGATATCGGGAATATCACCAAAGAAGCGCTGTGGCGATTTGAGCAGACAAAAATTCCATTTAGCGGATCGGATCATCCGATGTCGGCAGGGAATGGCTCCATGATGAGGCTAGCACCTGTCGCACTCTATTATGCCGATCAACCGGAGCTTGCCATTGATTATTGCGCGCAAAGTTCTCGCACGACACACGCGACGGCTAAGGCAGTAGACGGCTGTCGTTTTTTGGGGGCTTTGCTTGTGGGTGCTCTACAAGGTATTTCCAAAGAGGAGTTGCTTGCTGATTCGTTCTCTCCTGTAGCCGATTTATGGGAAAAGCAACCGCTTGATCCTGAAATCGCCCGTGTTGCGAATGGCTCCTATAAAGAGAAAACGAGAAAAGAGATCAAAGGATCGGGGTATGTCGTCGATTCGCTTGAAGCGGCGCTTTGGGCTTTTTATAGCAGTAGTTCTTTTGAAGAAGGCCTGTTCCTGGCGGTAAACCTCGGGGATGATGCGGATACGACGGGAGCTGTCTACGGTCAATTGGCAGGTGCCTATTACGGAGTAGAGGGCTTGCCTCAACAGATGCGCAAGCTGTTGGCTAAGCGAGAGTTGATGGAGGAGTTCGCGCGGAAATTGTACGAGCACGCCACTCGCTAACCGACAAAATGGAATGGCTTCATTTAGATTTTGTGCGCCTATACAGCAGCCATCCGATTACAATCAGCAGAAGTGCGAATACATCATAATAAATATCGTATAAGAATTGAGACGGGCCCGGCTTGACGTGATGAATTTGCAGGAGATGGTGGTTAACGATTCCTTCCATCAAGTTAAATATACCAGCTCCGAGGAAAAAACTACTCCAGAAATAGTACACAGTCCCTAAAGGATTGCTTTTCCACAGAAGAATGCCCGAAATGAAAATGATAACCGTCACGAATAAATGGAAGAAACCGTCACTCATGATCTGATGGTGTCGATCTCCATACATGTCGACACTATGCCACTGTAAGATTTGATGAAAGATAATGCCGTCCAGCATGCCAATGATACCTACTCCAAAGAGAAAGGCACCGATCATTGTTTTTTTCAATCGTGCATCCCCCAGTTCAAAATAGGTAAAAACGATAAGCACTGCCAATCAGACAGTGCTTATCACCAAGATTAGGCATGGACAAGTTCTGGCGCTTGCATATGAAGAGGCGGCGGAACTAACCAGCCTTTTTCTTTTAAAATGCGGAGCAACCTGAGGCCAAATTGGGCTTTTGCAACATGGTACTGACCAAAAAGCATTCCGATATCTTCCCGGATGGACTGAGCCATGATTTGACTGCAGGCAACCAATCCGGCTGCAATGTCTCTTGAAACACCGGCAGCGATCTCTGGATCGTTCATACGAGCTCCAGCTGGAATGCTTTCCAGATTCGCTACTGGTCGATCCGGTGGTGCAGGTGGCAATCCAATCCCATTCACTTTGAGCAATTCATCCAGTTGCTCTACTTCTTGTTTCATGCTTCGCGTAATGTCCTCGAGAAAGCTTTTCAGATCATGATCACCAGTATGGTTGAGCGCTGTTTGATAACTAGCAAGCAAGCCCTTTGTTGTTGAAAGATACATCCATACTCCAAATACCTCGCCATAATGCATAGGTTCATTTTGCGGATTGCCTGATAAAATACCCATTAACGTCCTCCCGGTACTCAATAGAGTTTTGATATCCATTCGGGTTCTCCTAACTTTGTGATGTAACCCATAGATAAGATTTACAAGGGAGACAGGATATATCCCCTCAAAGGAAGAGGAGAATTATTTACCGGGTTCTTTCTGGACACGATTATGATCGTATATCCCCAAATAGCGATGGTATACAAGTTCTGCCACACCTAAAAGGGCTACCGTAATGATTAACTCGCCAAAACTTAGTGGCCAATTCAGCCATCTGGCAACTGCCCATAAATAAATCCCAGCGATCACTGCATCTGCAATCGTGGCCGTAACATTATTGGTAGCTCGTAATATCAATTGATCGCCAATCAGATAGGCGATGACGGTTAAGCCGAGTGCCGTTAAAATGGCGGATGTCCAGGATGCATTTGCAAACCACCATAAACAAGCGACAACAATAATACCGTTAACAGCAGCCTTAATTAAAAATCGAGTCATTTTTATTCTCCTTCCTTTATAGTCCTTATGGTGCTTACTGTTTTACAAAATAGTCGGGTTTATTCAAGTGCCGTTTTCTTGCTTTTTCCGGTTAAAGTAGATCGTCATCATCCAAACTAAGACCTAGCATTCATCTATTTGGTGGGAGGTCATCCGTTTTGTACTTTTACAAGGAAGATTTGATTAACATGATTGTTCCAGATAAACCAGACCCGGCGGCAGCTAAAGTCATCCAGGAGATTTTGGGTGGTCGTTTTGGAGAAATGCGCACCATGATGCAATATTTTTTCCAGGCGAACAACTTCCGTGGGAATGCCATACCGTATCGTGATTTGCTACGGGGTGTTTTTTTGGAAGAAATAGCGCACGTGGAACTTGTACAGCACACGATTAATCAATTGCTGACGGGGAGTGGTGAAGATGTTCCCGGTAATGCGGGGGTTGACGGAGCACCGCTTGATGAGGCAGTCAAGCACGCGAACCCGCACCATTTCATCGTGGGTGCGCAAAGCTCCTTACCCGTCGATGCAGCAGGAAATCCATGGATGGGGAATTATGTGTATAATCATGGAAATTTGATAAGCGATCTTCTCGACAACCTGGTGCTGGAATCAACCGGTGTCCTGCAAAAGTCACGCATTTACGAAATGAGCTCGAACAAAACATTCCGTGAAACGCTTGCTTTCCTAATCGTTCGGGATAACGCCCATCAAAACGCCTTCGCAAAGGCATTGGAGACATTAGGCGTGAACTGGGGCAAGCTGTTCCCTATCCCCAACTACGACATAAACAAGTATCCTGAGTGCCGCAAGTATGTCGAAATGGGCTTCCACAATGCTCAGTTCAATTTCCGCTTGGATAACACTCGTATTGGAGAAATCTTCAACGGACAGTCACCGAGTAGAAATGGCGGCAGTTTGGAAGTAGTTCCGCCACCTGAGGGCTTCCCGGTTCCTATCATGCCGGAACAGCCAAATGAACACAGTCCAGGACTGTATGATCTGAATGCGTAATAGGTTAAAAGGGAAAAACCAGTCATCGCATAAAGAGCGTTGAACTGGTTTTTTCTTTTTTTCTATTTGTTACTGCTGGCTTGCTCTTGCAGCCTGGAGCAGCATTTCTTTGGAAACCGTTGGCGAATCGGTAGCTACACGATACATAATCGGTTGATCTCCATCTTGATCCAGCCAAGACAGCTCTTGATACTGACCGGATTCACTGAACAAGAACTGGTCATTTTTCGTGTAATGCGCTTTTTTTCCACTGATAGTTACTGCATCGTATTTTGTTGTTTCTGGTGTACTCAATTGTACATCTAGCTGTTCTTTCGGGAATTTCTCGACCGTGACAAAGATGCGTTCTTTCTGCTCGTTCTCATACACGCTCGTATAGGCTTCGATAGGAGAAGTCGTCTGTGGAACAACTTTCCATACGACATTTTTACCTGTTTCCTTGCTTTCTTCTTGAAGCTCATGCAGCCACTGCTGGCCTTCTTGACCCATCATGACGCTATACGGAGTACCTTGTTTGCCCTCAAGGAATGAGAAGCTATCAGGAAGCATAGGCCGGCCTCCATTCAGGTCTTACATGGTATATTGGCTCCCATTCGACTGGTAGGTTCACTTTGTTTTTTTATTGTGTGTTATTAGAAAATTGTAAACAGAAAAACTTTTCTTTGTCTTTTTCAGTAGTTTTGAGTAGTTCGACATTAGTATACAAAATAAGACATAGAGCAGGGGGGATTTAAGGTTGATCAGTTTTCATCAAGTAAATAAACATTACGGAAGCTTTCATGTCCTCAAGAACATCAACCTGCATATCAACCAGGGAGAAGTCGTCGTGGTCATTGGCCCGTCAGGATCGGGTAAAAGCACGATGGTTCGCTGCATCAACAGATTGGAAACGGTTACAAGCGGAGAACTGGTGGTAGACGGGGTGAAAGTGAACGATAAAAACACCGATATCAACAAGCTGCGTCGGGACATCGGCATGGTGTTCCAACACTTCAATCTATATCCGCACAAGACCGTACTGCAAAACATTACGCTGGCACCAACCAAGGTACTGGGCGTATCGCAGAAGGAAGCCGAAGAAACGGCTCTCTACTATTTGGAAAAGGTAGGGATTCCGGAAAAGGCAGAAATGTTCCCAACGCAACTATCTGGTGGTCAACAGCAACGCGTCGCAATCGCACGAGGACTGGCCATGCGACCAAAAATCATGCTGTTTGACGAACCGACCTCTGCACTGGACCCCGAGACAATCGGCGAAGTTCTCGACGTCATGAAGAAGCTGGCGAAGGAAGGCATGACGATGGTAGTCGTAACGCATGAAATGGGCTTTGCCCGCGAAGTGGCAGACCGCATCGTGTTTATGGATCAGGGAACGATTCTCGAAGATTCTACACCAGAGGAGTTTTTCGCAAGTCCGCGTGAAGAGCGTGCGCGTTTGTTCTTGAGCCGGATTTTGAATCACTAAAAAATAAAACGATAGAGAAAAGGGGAATTCAGATGAAAGCAAACAAGCTGTGGAAAAAAGTAGCAGGTATGGGTCTCGTACTCATGCTGAGTGCAACTGCGTTGGCAGGCTGTGGTGGGGGTAGTGCAACAGAAGGCGGTGCAAAAGGTACACCAGCTGCAGCAGGTACAGGCACATTGGCAAAAATCAAAGAAAGAGACAAATTCGTAGTCGGAGTGAAGTACGACCTGAACTTGTTCGGCTTGAAAGATCCGGCAACCGGAAATGTAGAAGGCTTCGATATCGATATTGCGAAGGCAATTGCGAAGAAAGTACTCGGGGACGAAAACAAAATCGAGCTGAAGGAAGTAACCTCCAAAACACGTATCCCGATGCTGAAAAACGGAGAAATTGACGCGATCATCGCAACGATGACCATTACGGAAGACCGTAAAAAAGAAGTAGACTTCTCTGACGTGTACTTCCTGGCGGGTCAATCTTTCCTGGTGAAAAAGGACAGCTCAATCAACGGTCTGAAAGACATGCAAAAAGGCATGAAAATCGTGACCGCAAAAGGTTCTACTTCTGCAAAAAACATCAGAGCGAGTGCTCCTGACGTAGAAGTACTGGAATTCGAAAACTACGCGGAAGCCTTCACAGCACTCAAAGCTGGTCAAGGTGACGCGCTGACAACTGATAACGCTCTCCTGTACGGTATGGCGAAGCAAGATCCGAACTACCGTGTAACAGAAGAAACCTTCACGGAAGAGCCATACGGTATTGCAATCAGCAAGGGTGACGCTGAATTCGTGAAAACAGTGAACGATTTGCTGAAAGAAATGAAAGAAAACGGTGAATACGACAAGATTTATGAAAAATGGATCGGAACAAAACCTAAAAAATAATGCGGTTCGACTCTATAAAGAATGAGCGGTTTACTCTGCCGCTCATTCCCTTATATCCCCAACTGAATTTTGCACACAAGGAGGATCGCATAAGAGATGATCGATTTTTCTATCTTGTTTGATCACATGGATATGTATCTCGAAGGCTTTTGGAACACCTTGCAGGCGAGCCTGCTTGCTCTCGTCGGGAGCTTTGCACTGGGGACGCTCTTTGCGATCTTTCGGATTTCTCCGATTCGACCACTCAAGTGGATCGCTACGGCTTATGTTGAGTTTGTGCGTAATATCCCGTTGATTCTCGTCGTGTTCCTCTTTTTTGTGGGTCTACCGGCAATTGGTATCGTGCTGGAGCCTTTTATTGCAGGTACGCTTGGCTTGACAGTGTATACGGCAGCATTTATCGCGGAGACGATCCGCGCAGGCATTCTGGCGATTCCAAAAGGACAGACAGAAGCCGCTCGTTCCTCGGGATTGACGTATGGACAAACAATGCGCTATATCATTTTGCCGCAAGCGATCAAGGTCGTGATCCCGCCGATGGGCAACCAGTTTATCAATCTCGTAAAAAACTCCTCAGTATTAGGTGTGATTGCAGGTCTTGACCTGATGTATTTTGGGGATCTGATTTCCGCTGATACGTTTGTTACCTTTGATGTGTACATTTTTGTAGCTGTTTTCTATCTGATTCTGACCCTTCCGTTGAGCGCGTTCGTCAGTTATTTGGAGCGACGCTTGGCTGGAAGCCGCTAAGAAGGAGGGGACATCATGGACTTTACCGGAGCTTATGCGCCCAGTCATTTGACCTTCCTGCTCGAAGGCTTTTGGGTCACCTTGCAGGTTGCTTTCTTGTCAATTGTCTTCAGCTTTACTATTGCGATTATCGTAGGGGTTTTGCGTTACGCAAAAATTCCCGGAGTCTCACAAGTTCTCGGGACAATCGTAGAGCTGATTCGCAATTTGCCGCTCTTGTTGATTATTTTCTTTACGTATTTTGCTCTCCCGGAAGTGGGATTCAAGCTGGACAAGTTTTGGGCCGCTGTTCTGGCGTTGGTTATTTTCGAAGCAGCGATGTTGTCGGAAATCGTGCGAAGCGGTTTAAATTCGGTCGAAAAAGGACAGATTGAAGCTGCACGTTCTTCTGGTCTGAATTATGTCCAGACACTGTGGCATGTTGTCCTGCCACAGGCTCTCAGAAGAATGGTTCCGCCGATTGTGAGCCAATTCATTTCGCTCTTGAAGGATACGTCGCTGGCTGTCGTAATCGCTTTGCCTGAGCTGATGAACCATGCGCAAATCATCAACGGACGCAATGTCAACTACGTCATCCCGACCTTCCTGATGGTGGCAGTGATGTACTTTGTCGTCAACTACGCGTTGTCAGTCGTCTCCAAGCGACTGGAAAACAAGCACGCTTAAGCGTTTTATCTTTGCAGATCTCCGATTCTTAGTAAAATAAGAATAGGAGATCTTTTTCCGTATGAAAGGAGCAGCTATGCGAGAACGCCTTTTGATCCTGTTTATTATCATGCTGGCAACTGCTTTTTTTGGAGAGATGAAGGTAAACCCCGTAGGAGGGTCTTTTCGTTTTTCATTGGGCATCGCTGCTTTCTTTTTTGGATTGCTGTGGTTTTCGTCCGTACCTGTATTGTTGACGGGATTTTTTACAGGGACGTTTATCTTCGGATTTCGCGTCGGAATGGATGTCTTTTTTGCGTATCGTCCGTACATGGAGAGTGTGGCTGCGCATCTTCCCTCCGCCTTTTACTATTTCAGCTTTACCGTTCTGTTTTACTTGCTCCGTGCGCGTAGCTATCGCGAGTTCCCTCTATGGTTGGGGCTGATAGGTGCATCCATTGATTTTATCTCCAATGTGGTAGAGATTCAGGTACGACAGTATTTCACTGATTTTCCGCCGATTACTTGGCAGAGCTTTTTGATGCTTCTCTTCTTTGGGGTCTTGCGCAGCTTTTTTGCTGTCGGCTTGTACAACAGCTTTTCGATCAGGCAGTTGCGGGCTGTGGGAGAGGTGCGTCAGCAAGAGTTGGAGCGTCTGCGGATGATCAATACGGAGCTGTATGAAGAAGCCTTTTACTTGCGCAAATCGATGACGCATTTGGAGGAAATCACGCGCGAGAGCTACCAGCTTTACAGGCGTCTGCTCACCTCGGATCATACGGAATCCCCGACCGCCTTGACGATTGCCGAGAATGTGCATGAAGTGAAAAAAGATTCACAACGGATGCTGGCGGGCATTTCCAAGCTGATCAATCAGGAGGGACTGGCACCACAGCTGCCGATCAAAGAACTGTGTGAGTTGGTTGCTCGGGCGAATCAGAAATACGCAGAGATGTTGGGAAAGGATATTCGGATCGAGTGGAGCTGTAACGTCAGCCTGTCTACCAGCCAAATCTATGCGCTGCTCTCCGTGCTAAACAACCTGGTAGCCAATGCAGTAGAGGCGATTCCCACGTCGGGAAGGATTGAGCTGAATGTAAAACTGATTCATCGTCATCTGGTGTTCAGTGTACTTGACAGTGGTCCGGGAATCCCGCTGGAAGAGCAGGAATGGGTGTTTCAGCCCGGGTATACGACGAAATACGATGAACAGGGAAATGCCTCTACCGGAATTGGACTGACGCATGCCCGCGGAATTGTCCAAAGCCTGCAAGGGAGCTTGCGTATTTTACCTGATCAGAAGCAAATGACGCATTTAGAAGTGCAAATTCCGACCGACCAATTGCTCGGAAAGGAGGGAGTGTAAGCTATGATACGTTTCTTTTTAATTGAAGACGATGCGGTAGTGCGCCGCATGCTCGAACGGATTATTCAAGACAGCGGGTTGGGCGAAATTGTAGGACAAGCCAGCGACGGCAGTCACGTATCGATTGATCAGCTATATGGGGTCGATGTCATTTTGATCGACTTGTTGATGCCGGGGCTTGATGGCATTCAAACGATCAAAAAGTTGCAGGCAGATGGCTTCGCGGGCCGCTTCATTATGGTGTCACAGGTAGAGAACAAGGAAATGATCGGGGAGGCTTATTTGCAAGGGATTGATACCTTTATTCAAAAGCCGATCAACCGCCTCGAAGTGATGGCTGTACTGAAACGGGTATCGGATTACTTGTCGCTGGAAGCCTCTCTGCAAACCATCCGCAAATCATTGCAAATTCTGGACGTCAAAGCAAAAGAACCGCATACCAGCGGCTTGAAAAGTCAGTCGTCCGATCAGGACATCCTTGCTCAAAAAGCGAGAAAACTGCTGTTGCAGCTAGGGATTGCGAGTGAAGCTGGTGCTCCCGATCTGTTATTGATCATGGAATGGCTCGAACAGGATGAGCGACAAGGAGACAAGCTGCACGAATTGCAGCTCAAGGAACTGTACACACAAATTCTGCTGAAGGTACATGCCAGCTTGGATGAGCATGGAATTACCAAAGAGGTGCGTGCCATGGAACAACGGATTCGCCGGATGGTCCTGCAAGCCTTTACGCATCTTTCCTCATTAGGCTTGACCGATTATGCCAACCCGACCTTTGAACACTTTGCACCAAGACTGTTTGACTTTCAAGAAATTCGCCAACGGATGCAAGAACTGGAGGCGGGCGAAAAAACGACGAAGTGCCGGATTAGTGTGAAAAAGTTTTTATCTGTCTTTTATATGGAAGCAAAGGCACTATAAATAGCAAAAACGCGGGAGCCGATCTAAACGATCAAAGCTCCCGCGTTTTTTTATTCATGCCTTTGTCTGATTCACAAGCTCGGAAAAGGCACCATATAAACCAATTGCCCCATACTGCTGCTGGTACTCCTTTATCAAGCCATCACGTACGATTTTCCCGTTCATCAAGAAAATCGCTCGATCAGCCACAGCATCTGCCACCTGTAGCTGATGCGTCGTAAAGAGAACGGATTGCCCCGCGAGCTTTACTTCCCGCACGAGATCGACGAAGGCATCCATCCAATACGGATCGAGTCCGTTGGTCGGTTCATCGAGGACGACGAGTGCGGGCTTGGCCAATATCGCTTGGGCAAACAGGAGACGCTGCTGCATGCCTTTGGAGAACTGAGACACCCGTTTGTTTCTCACTTCATGCAGTCCCACCATTTTCAGCAGGCGATCTGCCTCTTCTGGGGTGCGATTGCGTAGGGAAGCGTAAAATTCGAGCGTTTCTTTGGCGGTAAGTCCGGCAGAAAATGTAAAGTGATCTGGCATATAACCGATTTCTTGCAGATACTCTACGCGATTATCGTTCCAGTTCAACCCATTTAGCTGAATGGTTCCCGAAGAAGGAGGGAGAATACCGACCAGCATCCGCAGGATCGTACTTTTTCCTGCGCCGTTCCCGCCGCATAAGGCAACGACCTGACCGGGTTCAATGTTCATACTGAATGGGTGGACGATTGTTTTTCCATTGATTTCCTTGGTGACCTGGTCGATAGTAAGTCCTAACATATTCATTGCATTACCTTCTTTCCCATACCCGGATGGCTATGAACAAGGTCGCGCTGATCCAGAGCAGACTGAGTGCGACAAAGATGAGATCACCAAGCGGAGAATCAGCCCAATACACCCATTTGTAGTATTCAGGTCCAAAGATCGAGCCACCGCCTAATCTGGCAACGGAAAAAATTCGTACAAACTCTGCTGGGTTGAGAAACGTTGCGAGCTGAAGCAGGGGCTTGATCCATGTATAAGGGACGAAGCTGAGCACAGAGATGAGAAGAGTAGGCCATGCCAGAATATAGAAGAACCAGATGCTGACCCCCATTGTCAAAGCCTGCCAACGGTTTTTACTGATGGCGCCAATCAGCATGGCTATACCTAAAAATAGCAGAATGAGACAGATGGAAAAGGCGAGCAAAAACAAAAGTGTCGAGAATGCAAAGCTTTTTCCTAGCAGCATCCCTGCCACACCAGACAACCCATACCCGAAGCTGACAATCGCGACTAACACGAGTGCTTGTCCCAAGTATTTCCCCACCAGGAACGAAAAGGTCGTCATGGAGTAGGTAGAGAGTAGCTGCCAGCTTCCCTCTTCTTTTTCCGCCGTCAAAGAAAAAGAGGAGAGAAGCATCGTCATCAGTGGCAGCAAATACAAAATCAGATTCAGCATGGTACCTGTCGTGTACGTATAACCCTTCATGTAGGACTGCGATTGGATGATCAAGAGTCCCAAACTAAACAGGGAGAACAGAGCCATAAACGAGTAGGACCATGGATTGCGAAAGCCTACCTTCACTTCTCGTTTGGCAATCAGATTGATGTGCAAAGACTCCACTCCCTCTGTTAGTTATGTGTGGTTGGGGCAGTACTGTTGCTTCCGTGATCGGCTGGCTTGCTTTCGTGACCGCCATTATGTTGACCTTCGGAAGAATGACCGTCTTTGTTCATGTGTTTGCTCATTCCATTTTCCCAGCTATGATTTTTCAACTGTTCCGCACTCATGACAATGCCTTTCTTTTGTTCTTGAACGAAGCCGTCTGCAGCAGACTTCTCTTTGAAAGAATAGATGCCATAGGTCATTGGCGTTTTGAAGTCTTTGTCGTAAGCGTAGGTAGCTTGCTCCGCTTTTGTCCATTCTGCTGTGTAGTAATCGCGGACAAATTGTACAGCCACGTTATCGGTTCCATTCTCTTTCGTCCAGTTGTACATGCAGCCGAGATCATCGAATTTCAGTGCTTTTCCATCTTTTAAAACGATTTCAGTAGCATTGTGATCGTTAGGGACATGCATTTTGCAAAGGTCGCATTTGTCTACGCCTTCCGCGATATCTACAGGTTTTGGCTCTTCGCTTCCGCAGCCGACCATAAGCAGGCTAATGCCGAGAATTGCTCCGATTGTTGTACCCCATTTTTTCATTTTGTTCATGATTTTCTCACTCCTATATAAATGATCGAACAGCTTCCTATTAACAAGATAAGTCCAAGAATGCCTGCGCCCCAACTGCTCGTTTGCCCCGATTCAATGAGCACGGTGTCCGAGGGTTGCATTAAAGGAGTTGCATCCTTGATTGCTGAGCCGGCTCCGCTAGTAAACAAGCCTTCCAGAAACACAAATCCCGGGGCTTGGAAAAACAACTGATAGGCAGGAACCGCATCGGTCAAACCCAGGTAAAAAGGATTCATTTCGTACGGCAAGTCACTGCGGGAATCCCCGTTCACATCGAGTCCTTGCAGATTGTCCCAGTAGTTTTTGTTTAAGTTGTTGTTCTGACTATCCTGGGCTTGCGCTTGGATGACGTTTGAGACAAATTGATTATCGGTTAATACGTTGTCAGAAGAGGACAAAAACTGCATGCCGATAAAGTTGAGACTGAGTAAATTGTTTTTGACCGTAATTCCAGATGATTGCTCTAAATACAGTCCAACCCGGTTGCCCTCAATCGTGTTGTTGGCAATCAGCGTATCCTGGACGGTAATGAGTAGAATTCCTTGTGAACCAGGATTTTTTTGCTGTTTCAAAAATTGATTCCCGGTAACCGTCAATTTGCGCGACTCCATAAGCTGGGAGCCTGTCACATTTTCCATTCCAATGTTGTTGATGACCGTCGTATCAGAGGTACCCATGAAGTGATAGCCGTACCGCGAGTTCGTCACCAGATTTTGTTCCAGATGGTTTCGATCGCTATTTTCGACGTAAAAGCCATCTTCGACATTCGTCACCTGATTTTTAATGAAACGGTTATGATCCGATTCACGCACGTCAATTCCGTTTCCTCGTTTCGCTTTTTCCGTTTGCTTTGGCTTTACTTCGGGCTGTGCCCCGTGATTATGTCCCGTACTGGTCGTTGGGCTGCCATCACCTTTGATTTTTCCGATGACTTGAACGTTGTGCAGCGTGTTGTAGTCTGCTTGTCGTAATTGAATACCGATCCCTTTCGTTTCAACGATGACATTTTCCAGGAAGTTTTGATCGCCACGGATGACAAGAGCGGCTACGTCACTGTTGATTCGCTTGTCCACGATATGGATTCCTTGCACACTCACATTGTCGCTTTCAATCGTGAGCGTTGCCTCTTCCTCGGTCGGATTGATGATCTTCACGGGATCATTGGCTACCAATTGAATCGGCTTGGTAATGCGGATAGGACCTTTGTACAAACCATACGGGATGGTTACGGTATCGTTAGGGCGTGCTTGATCAATCATCGCCTGCAAGGAGTCAGAATCGGCAGGCGTCGCCTTGGCTGTGATAGGCAGCTGTAGAGCAACGATACAAATGACGGAAACGAAAAGTAGCGGGAGAGATAATTTTCGATCTTTCCATCGTAATGACAGGTTGCATCCTCCCCTATTCCACTAGAGAGCTCTCTTGTTTATTGCCGGATCATCGGCTGCTAGCTACATTTAGGATAACAGCCTCTTTTCATTTTCGTATGACTCAACCGGGCTATAAAACGTGTCAAAAAACGCAACGATTATGAAAAAATGGAAGGGTCGAGAGGTTTACACCTATGGTGGCAATGTGCAATTAAAGCGGTCATACTAAATGGTAGAGACGAAAAGGAGAGAAGATAAATGGATAGAAACATAGAAAAAGCACTGCGCACGACGCTGGAATATTGGGATCGGATGAAAAAGAGCCACGAGGACGACGCGGAGGACGATGCGAATCAGTTTGAGGCTTCGTTTTACCGCATGATGGATCACATCCGCGAGTGGTACAATCAGCTGGAAGCGAAGCCTGATACACTAGAGGATGCACTGCTTCTTCCAGACATGGCAGAGGTTGCAGAGCAGCTGCCTGTAGAGATCATGCTGAATTTTGAAACGGAGCTGGAATTGATCGTAGATGGGCAAATTCGGGAGGATGATGAGAAATACGATTAAAAACAGAGAACTTGTTGCATCCTATCCTTGACATGATTTACTAGAATATTGTGTTTGGGGAGGGTAAGCACAAGTGGTACCTACTCTGTTATGCATCATTATCATCATCCTTCTTTTGCCACCCATTGTATTTTTCGGTTATATGTACGCCCTGTCTAAACAGCCGAAGCACTCCATTATTCGTTCCCATCCTTTTTTGGGGTGGATGCGTTATTTGCTGGAAAAGCTCGGGCCTGAGTTTCGTCAGTATTGGTTTGAATCGGATACAGAAGGGAAGCCGTTCTCCCGTTCTGACTTTGTCGGTATGGTTTATGCGGCCAAATATAGGACCGACCTGATCTCGTTTGGTGGAAAACGCGATTACGAGAAGCCTGGCTTCTATTTGTCCAATGCGATGTTCCCGAGGCTGACGAGTGAGCTGCGGGTAGATAACGAAAAAGTCGTCCCTGGCAAAAAGTATGAGATTACCCATGAGGGACTGTTTACAAGAAGAGAAAAGCTTATCGAGGAACTAGAGGTTAAGCCGTGGATGCTGCATGACGAGGATGTCATTGTCGTGGGCGAAAACAGAAGGCAGCCCTGGCGGCTAAAAGGGATGTTCGGTGCTTCAGCTACCTCCTTTGGAGCAGTGGGAGAAAACTATATCATGTCCGCTGGGTATGGGGCACGTATGGCAGGCGGCTCTTGGATCAATACAGGAGAGGGTGGCGTTGCAGAAGTTCATCTCTCAACAGGTGTAGATATTATTTCGCAAATCGGACCGGGGATGTTTGGCTTCCGTGATGACAAGGGCAAGTTTTCAATCGAAGAATTCAAGAAAAAGGCAAGCATCCCGAACATCAAAGCGTTCGAACTGAAATTTCATCAAGGGGCCAAAATACGCGGAGGGCACCTCGAGGGCGCCAAGGTCACGGAAAAAGTCGCAGCAGCAAGGCTGGTACCTGTGGGACAAACAGTCAATTCACCGAACCGCTTCGAGTTCCTCAGCAATCCGGATGAAGCCTTGCGTTTCATCGGTAGTTTGCAGGAGGCGGGAGGCAAGCCGGTGGGAGTAAAAATCGTCGTCGGCGATCCAAAGCGGTTGGAGCATTTTTTTGAGAAAATGCTGGAGCTGTCCATTTACCCGGATTTCATTACGGTTGACGGCTCTGAGGGCGGTTCAGGCGCAATGTTCAAGGCAATGGCAGATGGCATGGGCTTGCCGCTTTTCGCTGCGCTCATCATTCTCGATGATACGATGCGGAAATTCGGTGTCCGGGACCGCATCAGGATTTTTGCTTCCGGCAAGCTCGTTACTCCTGACAAAGTAGCAATCGCCATGGCATTGGGAGCGGATTGCGTCAACTCTGCGCGCGGGTTCATGATTGCAACTGGCTGCATCATGGCGATGCAATGCCATACAGGGAAATGTCCGACAGGAGTCACTACGACAGATTCCAAGTACCAGGAAGCGTTGGTTCCGGCGGAAAAGCAGTGGCGTGTCATGAACTATATTTTGCAGTTGAGGGAAGGCTTGTTCTCGCTGGCGGCGGCATGTGGCTTGGAGAGTCCGACTGAGCTTCGGAGAGAGCATGTCGTGTTTACCAACGAAAGCGGGGAGACCATACGTGTGGTTGACTTGTTTCCGTACCCGGCTGCGTCCAGATAAGTATTTACAAAGAAGATAAATAATGGTATGGTGAGTAAATCAGGCTATAGTACACCTTCCTTCTAACATAACTTGAGATTAGGGGTACTGCTTTCCTGATTTTTTTACGTATAGGAATTTATTAGCGGTACGCTTATGAATTCCGGAGCGCATGAAAACTTTCCGCTAAAACGCGATCGCTCCTCCATGAATAGGCCTCGATAGAGGTTTTCTTATGTCTATGAAAAAATGAAAAAGGCCGTATGATCCTGTACAAGCGATCATGCGGCCTTTGTTTCTGTCTATCGATTAGGATATCGTGTTTTGCCCAGGCTTCCAGTCCATTGGGCACAATCCGCCTGATTGCAGAGCTTCGATTACACGAAGCGTTTCATCTACGCTTCTGCCAACCTTGGAATTGGAAATGACTGCGTATTGCAGGATGCCTTCTGGATCGATGATGAAGCTGCCGCGCAGCGGCGCTTTGGTTGCTTCGTCCAGCACACCGTATGCCAGGGTCGCTTCTTTGCTGTAATCCGAAGCGAGGGGGAACGAGAGTGGACCGATGCCGTCGCTCGATCTCATCCATGCTTTGTGTGTATGTATGCTGTCGCCGCTAATGCCAAGCACTTCGACATTCAAATCCGCGAACTCCTTGATCCGACGGTTCAGGCTGATGATCTCTGTCGGGCATACTTTCGAAAAGTCAAACGGATAAAAGAACAAAAGAAGCCATTTTCCACGATAGTCAACCAAGCTCTTTGGCAGGGGAAATCCGTTGTCAAACGTCACGGTGTCCATCGTAAAATCAGGTGCAGGAAGTCCAATACGTGCTGTCATAAATCGATCTCCTCGTTTCTGTTACCGTATGTCAGGTACTGGTAACAAAGTATCACGAATGATAAGGAGAATCAATTAGTTCGGAATATCAAAAGTGTTGTGGAGCTTTTTTGTATCGTTCTTTTGGAGAAGGAAGAAAACGATTGGATAGAAGGAGACCAAGAAACAACAGGCGGCGAGGATCGGAAATACGGACATTTCCAAAACGGCTCGACCGAGATAGGTTTGCCAGCCGATTGCAGCTAAACCGAACAAGTAGGCGATACCGGCGAGATGGATGAATCCAGTACGAGCATTGGACACATGCTTTTTACGTTCCGCTAACCAAGCGACAAAAGGTACTGCTTGCAGAGCATGAAAGCCAATGCCATGAAGCCAAATGATATTCCCTTCGTGTCCAACCACTCGACCATCGTTGAATGAAATCCAGAGACCTGCCGCAAACGAGAGCATAATCGCAATCATGGCATAGCGGATGCCAACGGCCAGCTCTGGGTGTAGGGAATAAGCTTTTCTACGGAAAAACTGAATGGCAATGAATACATAAAAAAGGACCAGGAGAAGAGCCACAAAAGTAAAAATGGAACCGACAGCAACGTCGAAGGGTGTGCCATTTTTGACGAACCTCGGGTCCACGCCGCGGAAGTTTTGTACCGTTTCCGCTCCGTAAGAGTATAAAGCAAGCAGGATATAAGACCAGCGAAAGAAAGCTCTACTTCGCGTGCCCAGGGCAGATAACGGAATGATGGCGGCTGTCGTTAATAAAAATATTCCGAGTGCGGCATTAAAGGAAAACGCTTTCGAGACATCGCCATTAGGAGCGACGGGTCCTCCGTACAGCATGACCCAGATTGCGCATAGCGCAGCGAGCAAGAAGCCGAGCAAGCCGGTATACACTAACCATTTCTCCCCTTGAAAGAAAGGGGGTGCAGTATGACTTTTCATAACAGATGGATTCATGAATGGAATTCTCCCTCCTGTAAAGTTTTGGTACTCTGCTACTCACTTTACAGGGAGGAAGAATACAGAATAACGGGCAGCGGAATGAAATCGAATTAGGTCCGGGGACGGATTTATGTCTCGTTCTGAAAGAGAGCTTTACCATCTGACAAAATTGAAGTAAGATGGTTAAAAATTACAAAAGGGAATAAAAAATCAGGCTATTGTACACCTTCCTTCTAAGCAAAAGGTTTGGTTCACCATTAGGGGTACTGCTTTCCTGATTTTTTTCGTGATGCCAATGAAAAATCAAATTTACCTCCGTAGGAAAAATAAAATCATCGTACATCTGGGGCAGCATGAACTGCCTACCTCTTATTTAGCTGCGGCTTTGCGTAATATAGAGAGCTTGGGCTATACCTTTTCACTGGAATTGCTAGAAAGAATCCGCACGCTGTCGGAAGGAGAGTTTTTCTCGCTCTATTCGGATGTGGTAGCTGTGCTAAAAGTCAAGATCGGGGCATCCCGTCAGTACAAGCCGATGTATCCGAATTTTCCCAAGCAAGTCATGGAGGCTGGCGAGGGTGAGCTGTTTGTAAATGCGATCATTCATTATTTGACGTTGGACCTGCCTGTGCACGAAGTGAAAAAACGTTTGCCCTTGCTGAGAGAATCTCGCCTGAAGCTGATTCATTTGGGTACAGATGAAGAGTTGCTTCAGATAGGAATGAATTTGCTGCGCTCCAATAGCTCGCTGTCCGCTACCGACAAGGAAGACCTGGAGGGCTTGATACAGAGCTATGAAGGAATTGCAGAAGCACTGCCAGCAGAGATTCCGCAAAAGGAAAACGTGGCAATCACTGCGAGCTTGTTGCTGAAGTATGACAAGCTTCCTGCTACTTTTTTTGCCCACTATTGCAAGACCGCAACAGATGTATTGCGTCTGGCGGTGGCGCTGTCTGATGGGGATGTGAGCTTGGCGGAGCCTGCGAAATTTCGCAAGTTTAAACGCGGGGAACGAAGACTGCTCCTTAGCCTGCTGGAAGCCAGCTCGAATATCGTAGAAGATATGAATCGTTACAAAAACAGATGGATTCGTCTCGGGGAAATCTTGCATCCTTTTGAATATAAGGATCGCTATCCGAAAGCGGCCGAAGCATTCGATATTTTGCGAAACAATCACAAGGTCGAGACGTTCAACAGCCAAGTAGAGCAGGCGCTGGCCCGTGCAGATGTGAATACGGCGATCAAGCTGCTTGAACAGCGTCCTGGGGAATTTGCCCGTCGTCTGGATCATTTGCTGCGTGTGACGGAGGAGGGGAGTCCAGTCCTTTCTGCCTTCGAGAAAATTGCGGATGGTGTATCGACTCCAGTTCTTTTGCAGGTCATGAATCACTTCGACAAACGGAACAGCTACGGTGAATGGCGGACCTTTTTTCCGAAAGGGCAAGTGGCGAAAGTAAAGGCAATCGAAAACCGGGTGCCAGGCTTGCAAGAGGACATCAGACAGAAGGCAGCGGATATTTGCCGGACATCGTTGTTGAACCGTTTTGCCCTATTGCCGTCGCTGGGCAAAGTCTATATCGATCCGCGGCTGCAGGAGCATCTCGTTCCGTTTTCGATGCGATCTGCCAGCAAAGCACTGCGCACGATTGCACGCGGCTCCCGACTATCGATCCCGGATGGAGGAACGATTCGCTTTTTCCTGTGGTGGAGGGAAGGGATCGTCAACGATGTCCCTACAGGCAGAGTCGATATCGATTTGTCTGCCGTGCTCTATAACGCAGACTGGAAGTACATGGAGCATATTTCCTATACCAATCTGCGTTCCGACAAGTATCAAGCGTGCCATAGCGGGGATATTGTAGAGGCTCCCAAAGGCGCGTGCGAGTTCATCGACATCGACATGGATTCTGTCATCCGCTATGGCGGTCGATATGTCGTTATGAACCTGTATTCGTTTACGAGTCAACCTTATTGCGATTTGCCTGAATGCTTTGCCGGCTGGATGATTCGATCAGCGCCACAGACAGGAGAAATTTTCGAGCCGCAGACGGTACAGGACAAGATTGATCTCGCCGCAAACACGCAGATTTGTATCCCGGTCATTCTGGATCTCGTGGAGAGAAAAGTGATTTGGACGGATATCGCCCTGAATTCCGATCCGCGTTTTGCCAACAATGTGGAGTCCAATGCCGGAGGGGTGGAGCTGATGGGAAGAGCGCTCACCTCGTTGGTGAAGCCTACCCTGCATGAGTTGTTCATGCTTCATGCACAGGCGAGAGGGACGCTGACTGACCAAGCGGAAGAAGCAGATACGGTATTTTCCTTGGAGGAAGGGATTACGCCGTTTGATACGGAGATCATCATGGCGGATTTTATGCAGTGATTGTTTCATAAAGGAATAAGCAAGACCGTCAGGCAGTATGGGCTGACGGTCTTTTTCATGGTAGTTATTTCTCACATCGACAAAACCCCGCCATAGATCGGCTCATGCTGCGTTTTTTGTCCCCAGGTCCGCGTTCCGTACTCGAAATGCCACCATTCTTTCGGATAGTTGACGAATCCGGCAGCGGTCATCAAATGATACAGCAGTCGTCGATTGTCTCGAATTTCGATGTCCGTTTGGGTAGGCTGTAGGAGTTCTTCATAATGGCGAGTATCAGCCCTTTCACTGAAATCATCGAAGTCTGTTCCCATCTCCAGCCAGCCATCAGGTCCTGCGATAGTCAGATCGACTGCGCCACCGGATAGGTGAGGGGACGGCTTGGAGAGGTCTGTTGTTGGATATGCGACGAATTTGCTCAATTCTTCCGTGAGTGCAGGTCCTTCCTGCCAGCCTTGTAAAAGCAAAGCTTCACGAAAACGTTCATACAACGATGCCTGTACCTCGAACGAGCGCCAGCCGTCCAGCACGACGAGTTTGTAGCCTACGGGCAGTTGGGCGGCTGCCGTGGCGAGCCTGCGTGCTGCCCCTTCTCGCAAAAAAGCTTCTGGCTGTGTTCCGGCATAGCCTTCGTGGTAGTAGGCTGGATACACCGTGATTTTCTCCGTAAAGGAAGAGAGGGGGATCATCGGTTCGCCGCATTCCTTGATCGGCAGTGGGCTGGGCAGAATCATGTCGGGTATTTTTGGAATCGGAGGAAATAGCATGACTGCACACCACTTTCGATTGTTTTGCCAATAGGGTAACGAAAATTTTCAGGTAAGTAAACGGTGATTATCTTATTTTTCTGCCAATAGACACCTGCGACGAATCGCAGCTTTTGCTTGAATCCTCGGTAGCTTTTGCTATTATTAAAGCAAGTGCTTGTCAACGAAACGAATGACATTTACATATGGAAGAGAAACAGGTCCTTGTTTTTGCGAAACCGATTCGCAGGAGCAAGGTTAAAAGGGAAGTTTGGTGAAAAGCCAACGCGGTCCCGCCACTGTAAGAGAGTAGCTATTCTTCAAGGCACCATGCCATCCACTGCCCATCCGGGAGCGGGAAGGAGAAGAAAAGCGATGATCCTCAAGCCAGGAGACCTGCCTGTTTTATGTTTACACTGATTTCCTTCGGGTCAAAGGAAGAGGTGAGGATTGTTGCTTTTCAGCTATCCGCGCTTTGTTTTTCCTTACGTACTGGGGGAAACAGAGCGCTTTTTTTCTGTGAAAAACGTCTCGACGTTTTTCACAAAAGTGGATGCGACCGCTTGCGGTCAACAAAACGGTCATGACCGTTTTGTTGCTTCGGAAAGTATGGATGGAACAGCGGAGTAAAATACGTCACTTTTTGAGGTGGTCACGATGGAGAAAAACGATAAGAAGCGGGGCTTGACCCTCGTTTACACAGGAGACGGCAAAGGAAAAACAACGGCAGCAGTCGGATTGGCTGTGCGGGCAACAGGGCGCGGGAAAAAGGTGCTGATGGTTCAATTCATCAAGTCTCCAGAGCGTACATACGGAGAAAAGATTATTTTCGATAAATTGGGCATTGAAATCGTGCAAATGGGCGTCGGCTTCACCTGGACGAAGACACCGGAGGAGCATCGTCAGGCATTGAAAGAAGCTTGGGCGTTTGCGAGCGAGAAGCTCTCTTCCGGAGCGTACGATGTCGTTATTCTGGATGAGCTGAATAATGCATTGGCGATTGACCGCTTCCCGATTGACGATGTGTTGCCATTGTCCGATGTGTTGGAAGCGATTCAAAACAGGCCAAGTCATATCCACCTCGTGATTACGGGACGGGCAGCAAAGCAGGAGATTTTGGACATCGCAGATTTGGTGACAGAGATGAAGCCAATCAAGCATTACTACGATGAAGGGATTCCAGCTGTGCTGGGGGTAGAATTTTGACAAGCGCAGGTGTAATAGAGACGTATGGTCATGGCGGAGACTTGCTGACCGCAGCGCAGCGCTTTGGTCGAGAGCCCGGGCAGTTTCTGGATTACAGTGCCAATATTAATCCGCTGGGGATGCCAGCGAGCGTCCGTGAGATGCTGCTGGCTTCGTTGGCTGCTGTTACGCATTACCCAGACCCTGGACATCGTGTGTTTCGTCGGGCACTGGCGAGACGGCTGCAAGTGCCGGAGGAATGGTTGCTGCCTGCCAATGGTGCAGCGGAGGCGATGGCACTGGCCATCCTCGGTCTTTCGCCGCAAACAGTTGGAGTAGTATATCCTTGCTTTTCGGAATACGCGCAACTTTCCGAGCAGTATGGAGCCCGTGTCATTGGCTGCTTCGGGAAGGAAGCGAACGGGTACAAGCCCGATCCTGCCGAGCTGTACACGCTTTTTACGCAGTGTGATCTCGTATTTGTCGGGTCACCAAACAATCCGACAGGAATTCTGTATCAGCCGGATGAGCTACGCCAAATGGCGGAATGGACGAAAGAGACCAATACGTGGCTCATCGTGGATGAGGCTTTCCTCGATTTTGTAGAGGAAGAGCGGCAGTATACATTGGCGACGCAACTGGAGCACTTTCCCCGTGTGATTTTGATGCGGTCGATGACGAAAATGTACGCGATCCCGGGATTGCGCCTGGGCTATGCGATTGCGCACCCGGATGTCATTGCGAAAATGCGCCAAAAGCAAGTGAGCTGGAGCGTGAATGCACTGGCCCTTTTGGCAGGCGAACTGTGCTTGCAGGAGCAGGGATACGAGGAACAGACGCGCAGGCTCATAAAAGTAGAACGTGCGTATTTAACTGATAGCATCCGAAGTGAGTTGGGCTGGCAGGTATGGCCTTCGGAGGCAAATTTTTTGCTACTGCGCTCGCCAGAAGGATTGTCAGCCGAACAATTGCAGGCACGGCTCGGCAAAAAAGGCGTTCTGATCCGCAACTGTGCGATGTATCCCGGTTTGACGGCACATGATGTGAGAATCGCAGTGCGTGGACGAGAGGAAAATGAACGACTTATGGAAGCGCTTCGCGAAGCTCATGCGGAAGGAAGTGAACAGCGATGAGCTTGGTGCTGGTAACAGGCGGTGTCCGTTCAGGAAAAAGCCGCTACGCGGAAGAGCTTGCAATGAAGCTGAGCAGTCGAGTCCTGTACGTGGCGACAGGCAAGGCTTGGGATGATGAAATGAAGCAGAGAATCGAGCTGCATCAAGCACGTCGTCCGATGGAATGGGGCTGTGTAGAGGTAGGAGAGCGCTTAACCGATTACCACGCATTTCGTGAGCAGTATGATGTGGTGTTGATCGATTGTCTGTCCACCTGGGTGAGTAATCGATTAATGAGCGTGGATGAGGCGGAATGGAGAAGTGCTTCACACACGCAAGCCCTGTTGCAAGAGGCGGAGGCATGGCTGTCCCTCGTTCAGAATTCCCCGCAAAAAGTCATTGCTGTCACAAGCGAGGTCGGATTGGGCGGTGTAGCCTTGAGTCGTTTGGGCAGATGGTTCGCGGATGTTCTGGGGGATGTCAATCAGAGAAGTGCGCGACAAGCGGACGCCGTCTACGCGGTTTTGTCAGGGATACCGTGGAGGATCAAAGGATGAATGCATTTTTACACGCGATCTCGTTTTTTACGCGTATTCCGGTTCCGTGGCTTCGTCCTTCTGAGGAGGCGTGGAGAAGAAGCGTCAACTGGTATCCCGCAGTTGGTCTCGTCATCGGTTTACTGCTATGGGGTGTGCATCAAGCGGGACTGGTGTTGTTTAGTCCGTGGATCGCCGCTATTCTGACGCTAGTCGCATGGGTCTACGTGACTGGTGGTCTTCATATGGATGGGTGGATGGACCTCGCGGACGGTCTTGGCAGTAGTAGACCGCGAGAGCAAATGCTTGCGATTATGAAGGACAGCCGCGTAGGTGCAATGGGGGTTCTTGCTGCGATTATGCTTTTGCTGATGAAGGCGGGTGCAGTCGCAGAGCTCGCACATCCGGGATGGGGCAGCTTTTTGATCGTAGCACCAGTGGCAGCGCGGACACATGTGCTTTTGTCGATCAAGCTCTGGCCATATCTTTCGGCGGACAAAGGAATCGGAAAAGGCATCAGTGCTGGGCTTTCCGTTTCCGCTATCATCGTGAGCTACATCGTCGTGTTTGCCTTAGGTTGGTATCTTGGGGGCTTGCAGGTCATGACAGCTATTTTCCTGTCGCTATTGTTCGCTCTACTGTTTTCGCGCTCGGTTGCAAAAAAACTGGGCGGACTAAACGGAGACTGCTACGGGGCTGTTATCGAAAGCAGTGAAGCGGTCGTTCTGCTGGTGTTAGTCGGGAGCTGGTGGTTATGAAACTGGTTTGGATACGTCACGGGGAGACAGACAGCAATCGTGAGCATCGATATTTGGGGCATAGCGACGTTCCATTGAATGAGCGCGGGCATTTGCACGCGAGTGATTTGGCCAAGGAATTACCAGTGCTCATCGGACGACCTGCTGCGATATATTCGAGTGACCTGCTCAGATGCAGGCAGACTGCCGAACCGCTCGCAGCTATGGTGGGGCTATCGGTTATTTCGGAGCCAGCCTTGAGAGAGCTGTCTTTTGGCGAGTGGGAACTGATGACGTACGATGAGCTGATGCAGTCGGACCCTGTGCGAGCCACGAGGTGGTACGACGATCCTTTTCGGAATCGACCTCCACGTGGGGAGAGTCTGGAAGAGCTGGGGATGCGCGTGGATCGTTGGCTACGTTCTTTGTTGGAGAGAGTGGGCAAGGAGGAGGCATCCAATACAGTCGTCATCGTCACACATGGCGGCGTAATCCGCTGGTTCCAGGCCGCGTGGCTCGAAAACAATCCCGACCGATATTGGCAGGTCGAGGGCATTAAGCATGGAGCGGCTCTGGTAGCGGAATGCTTGGATACGGAAGGGCAGAATTGGATGCGACAACCCCTGAAGAGTAAGAGAGGGACAACATGACAGAAGTATGGATATTATGCGCGGCCTACTTGATTGATCGGGTGGTAGGAGACCCCCGGAGCCTGCCGCATCCAGTGATCATCATGGGCTGGTGGATTACACGATTGGAGCGGGTCATACGTTCTCTGGTCAAAGAGGAGTCGCATTTGAAGCTGGCAGGAGTTCTGTTCCCGGTCGTGATCGTTGGCGGCAGCTACGCTGTTGTTTGGCTGCTTTTGTGGGGAGCGACGTTCATCCATCCGGTGCTTGCCTGGATCTTGGGTGCCTGGTTGATTTCCACGACGATCGCGACAAAAGGCTTGGCCGATGCCGGGATGGAGATTGCCCGTCATCTTGTGGCTGGGGATATGGAAGCGGCGAGACGCTCCTTGTCCATGGTAGTCGGACGTGATACAGAGCGGCTAGATGAACCGGAAGTATGTCGGGGAGCGGTGGAAACCGTGGCGGAAAACATCGTCGATGCGATCGTCTCTCCGCTAATTTACGCAGCGATTGGGGGAGCGCCGTTGGCAATGGCGTACCGTGCCGCCAATACCCTCGACTCCATGGTCGGCTATAAAAATGAGAAGTATCTGAATCTCGGCTGGGCATCTGCCCGCTTTGACGATGTACTGAACTACATACCCGCCCGTTTGACAGCTTTGTTGCTCGTCGTCGCAAGCTGGCTGCAACGATTGGATGGGAAACAGTGCTGGGCAATGATCAGAAGAGATGCGCATTTGCATCCGAGTCCAAACAGCGGTTTGCCGGAAGCCGGAGTCGCTGGCGCACTAGGCGTACAGCTCGGGGGATTGAATTATTACCAAGGCGTTGCGTCGAATCGGGCAAAAATGGGAGATGCGAAGCGACCATTGCAGGCAAGTGACATTGTCGCGACGATTCGTTTGATGTATCTCGTTTCGCTCTTATGTCTGCTCGTTAGCGTGATGATATCGATTTTATTATAAACAGGAAGCGAAAAGGGGAGGGGCCTTATGAGCGGCAAATTGTTTGTGATCGGGTTTGGTCCAGGAAGTTTTGAGCATATCACCAAGCGGGCGCGGGAAGCCCTGCAGGAGTCCGATGTCATTATCGGCTATTCCACCTACGTAGACTTGATCCGCGGACTTTTGACGAATCAGCAAATCGTCAGCACAGGGATGACGGAAGAAGTGGCGCGTGCACGAGAAGCCGTGCGTCAGGCGGAAGAGGAAGGCAAAAAGGTAGCGGTCATTTCCAGTGGAGACTCAGGAGTTTACGGGATGGCAGGTCTCGTATACGAAGTGTTGGTGGAAAAAGGCTGGACAGAAGCTACCGGCGTACCCATCGAAATCGTACCGGGCATCTCGGCGATCAATTCCTGTGGAGCGATCCTCGGTGCGCCTATCATGCACGATGCATGTACGATCAGTCTGAGCGATCACTTGACGCCGTGGGAACTGATTGCCAAACGAATTGACGCAGCAGGGATGGCTGACTTTGTGATCGCGTTGTACAACCCGCGCAGCGGACGACGCACACGCCAGATCGTCGAAGCGCAACGCATTCTTTTGCAGTACCGCTCACCAGATACGCCGGTCGGTATCGTGAAAAGTGCTTATCGCGAACGTGAAACGGTTGTCGTGACGACACTGGCACAAATGCTGGAGCATGATATCGGCATGTTGACCACCGTGATTATCGGAAATACATCGACGTTTGTATACGACGGCAAAATGATTACGCCGCGCGGTTATCAGCGCAAATATACGCTGTCTGCCGATGAGCAGCCACTGAAGCCGCATCAGCGTCTGCGTGTAGAAAATGAGCCTTGGTCGCTCGAGGCCACCGAGGAGAGCCTAGCGTCAGCTCCGGCAGCACCAGCAACATCGAAGGAAGAAAGACCAGTAGCTGTGACCGAGGACAGCGTAACGGCTACAGAACCAGCAAATCGTGCAGCAACAAGCACGGCAGTACTGGAAGCGCCTCCTGTAACAGAAGAAGCCGCACCAAAAGCTCCATTCGCATGGGCCATGGAGGCGTTGACGGCTATCAATGCGGCGAAAGGTATTGAAACCAAGCCAGCTGCAGGCCAAGTCCACCGTCCGGTATCTACCTTTACGCCGGAGATGATTTTCGAATGCGCGGTAAGTCCGGGCGTTGCCAACAAAAAAATCACGCCGCTGCAAATGATGGCGATTGCCGAAGTGGCTGGCGAAAAAGGCGAGATCGAATACACCCCACACCACCAAATGATTTTGCGCGTGCCGACTGCCAACCCTGAAAGCATTACTAGCCGCTTGCGAGAGCTTGGGTTGATTCTCAGTCCGATTGGAGATGTTTTGCAGGTAAAGGCGTGTGATTTCTGCGACGGCGAGAAAAAAGACAGCATCCCTTATGCCGACGAACTGCATCAAAAGCTGGGTGGAAAAGAAATGCCGAAGGAACTGAAGATCGGCTTCAACGGCTGCGGGATGGCGTGCTACGGCGCGGTTCAAGAGGATATCGGAATCGTATTCCGCAAAGGAAAGTTCGATTTATTCCTGGGAGCCAAAACGGTAGGACGCAATGCACACTCCGGTATTCCGGTAGCAGAAGGCATCGAAAAAGAAGAGATTGTTCCACTCGTGGAGCGAATCGTGAACCGATTCAAAAAAGAAGCATTTCCGAATGAGCGGTTCCACAAGTTTTTCCAACGTGTAGGTGAGCTGGAGGGCTTTGCATGGTACGAGCCAGCAAAAGCTGAAATCGAGAATGCTGCATGCGGAGATTAATGCAAGAACACATGTAAAAACGAGGGGGACATAAAATGGACGCAGTATTATTTGTAGGTCATGGAAGCAAAGACCCGGAAGGCAATGAAGAGATTCGCCAGTTTGTGGCGACGCTAACACCGGATTTGGATGTACCGATAATCGAGACGTGCTTTCTGGAGTTTGCCCGTCCTGACATGCTGCAAGGCTTGAATACCTGCGTGGCGCGGGGTGCAACCCGCGTGGCGGTGATTCCAATCATCCTGTTCTCTGCCGGACATGCAAAAATTCATATTCCTGCTGCCATCGACGAGGCGAAGGAGCTGCACCCACACGTTCAATTCATCTATGGACGCCCGATCGGCATTCACGACGAAGTCATCAATATTTTGACCGCTCGCATGGAAGAGGCAGGCTTTGCCTCCGGAGAAGACCACGATGACCTGGCTGTACTTGTAATCGGACGCGGTAGCAGCGATGCAGATGCCAATAGCGATATTTACAAAATGTCCCGACTGTTCTGGGAGCGCTATAAAGCCAAGTGGGTAGAGACCGCCTTCATGGGCGTGACATATCCGTTGTACGATGAGGGCGTGGAGCGTTGCTTGAAGCTGGGGGCGAAGCGCATCGTTCTCTTGCCGTACTTCCTGTTCACGGGTGTGTTGATCAAACGGATGAGCGACCAGCTGGAGAAGTTCCGCGAGCAATATCCAGAAGCCCAGTTCGAAATGGCCGAGTATTTTGGCTTCCATCCGTTGTTGAAGGAAGTGCTCAAGGATCGTGTGGAGGAAGCGTTGCACGGTGAAGTGAAGCTGAACTGTGATACCTGTCAGTACAGGCTCGCAGCGATGGAGCACATCGACCATCACCATCACCACCACGATGACGAGCATGGACATCATCATCACCATGGTCACCACCACCATCATCATCACGACCACGATCACGACCATGACCACGACCACGATCACAAGCACAAGCACGACCACGTTACCAAGTAGGAGGGAGACAGCATGATTCTGGTACTGGCTGGAACGAGCGACGCGCGCGAGTTGGCTCTGCAAATCAAGGACAAGGGCTACGAGCTGTTGACGACGGTCGTCACGGACAATGCTGCGAAAAGTATGGAGGAGGCAGGCGTGCCTGTTCAGGTCGGACGACTGACTGCAGACGATATTCAGCAGCTGATCCAAGACAGAGCCGTCCAATGCGTGATCGACGCGAGTCATCCCTTCGCAGAGGAAGCCTCCAAAAACGCCATGGCAGGAGCACAGGGCGCAGGAGTTCCCTACATTCGTTACGAGCGGGAAAGCATCTCCTCACCGGGCAGTGAGAAGCTGATTGTGGTAGAAGACTACGTCCAGGCGGCTGAGCTGGCGGCAGAAAAGCGGGGCGTCATCATGCTGACGACGGGCAGCAAAACGCTGAAAACGTTCACGGATCGGCTTCTGGGCTTGCCTGACACGACCTTGGTAGCACGCATGCTGCCGCGTCTTGACAATATGCAGAAATGCGAAGAGCTGGGTGTCGAGCAAAAAAACATTGTCGCGATGCAAGGTCCTTTTTCCAAGGATCTGAACAAAGCGCTCTACGATCATTATGGTGTCACGCTGATGATCACCAAAGAGAGCGGCAAGGTAGGCGCTTTTGATGAAAAGGTGGAAGCGGCACTGGAAATGGGCATCGAAACCATCGTCATCGGTCGTCCAAAGATCGATTATGGAACGAAGTTTTCGGATTACGCCAGCGTGCTGGGCGAACTCAAACAAGTGACTGGAGGAAACTAACCATGGATTTCAAAACGGAATTTAAACCGATGACCGTACAACCGCAAGAGATTGAGGACTTGAGCTTTCAAATCATTACAGATGAGTTGGGCGAGCATTCTTTTACAGAAGAACAATATCCGGTAGTACAACGTGTCATCCACGCATCCGCAGACTTTGACCTCGGACGCAGCCTTGTTTTCCACCCGGACGCAGTAAAGTCGGGAATCGAAGCGATCCGCAGCGGCAAAATCGTCGTAGCAGATGTACAGATGGTGCAAGTCGGCATCAGCAAAAACCGCATTGAAAAATTCGGCGGACAAGTGAAGGTGTACATCTCCGACCGCGATGTAATGGAAGAGGCGAAGCGTCTGAACACGACCCGTGCGATCATTTCCATGCGCAAAGCGATCAAGGAAGCGGATGGCGGAATCTTTTGCATCGGAAACGCACCGACTGCACTCCTGGAGCTGATCCGCATGGTGAAGGAAGGCGAAGCAAAGCCAGGTCTGGTCATCGGGATGCCAGTTGGCTTCGTATCTGCGGCAGAATCCAAGGAAGAGCTGGCGAAGCTCGATATCCCGTTCATCACGAACATGGGGCGCAAAGGCGGAAGTCCAGTAACGGTAGCAGCATTGAATGCTATTTCGATCATGGCGGAACGGTTGGGCTAAGCAGATGGCAGCCAAAGCAGCAACGGACGAAAAAGAGGCAAAACCCCTCCGCCACGGATATACGACTGGATCATGTGCAACGGCGACGACCAAGGCTGCTTTGATCGCGCTGATTACTCAGGAAGAGCAGAGCCAAGCGACGATTCGCCTGCCAATCGGCGAGGATGTCACCTTTCAGTTGGAGAGCTGTGAGTTTTCCTTGGAGAGGGCGACAGCAAGCACGATCAAGGACGGGGGAGACGATCCGGACGCGACACACGGTGCCCTTATCCTCTCTACTGTGGAATGGTCGGATCAGCCTGGCATTATTTTGGATGGCGGACTCGGCGTGGGACGGGTGACCAAACCAGGGTTGCCCGTTCCGATTGGCGAGGCAGCGATCAATCCCGTCCCGCGCAAAATGATCAGGGAAACCGCTCAGGCAGTGCTGGATGAGTACGGGACCCAGCGCGGGATCAAAATCGTCATCTCTGTGCCTGCAGGCGAGGAAATCGCCAAAAAAACATTGAATGGACGACTCGGCATACTCGGCGGCATCTCCATTTTGGGGACGCGTGGAATCGTGGTGCCGTTTTCCACTTCTGCCTACAAGGCGAGTGTGGCGCAAGCGGTCAACGTCGCCAAGGAAGCCGGCTGCGATCATATTGTGCTGTCGACGGGCGGAAAGAGTGAATCCTACGGGGTCGCTACTTATCCAGAGCTGTCGGAAGAAGCATTCGTAGAAATGGGGGATTTCGTCGGCTTTTCTCTCAAGCAGTGCAAAAACAAGGGTATGTGCAAAGTGACCTTGGTCGGGATGATGGGCAAGTTTTCCAAGGTAGCGCAAGGCGTCATGATGGTTCATTCCAAAAGCGCACCCGTCGATTTCGGCTTCCTCGCCCAAATGGCGGCAGATGCAGGAGCTTCTCAGGAGCGTATTGACGAAATTTTGGGAGCCAACACCGCTTCGCAGGTAGGCGATATGATGGTGGACACGCCCGCCTTTTTCGAGATCATGTGCGAAAACTGCTGTCGCGCTGCATTAAAAGAAGTGGGCGGCGGCATCGAGGTCGAAACCATCATCATCACAATGAAAGGGTCCCTGTTGGGAAGGGTGACGATCAATGACACAGGCGATGAAAGTAATTGGAATCGGGGATGATGGACAGCAGAGCCTGCTGCCGTTGTACCGGACTTGGATAGAAGAAAGTGAACTGTTGGTTGGAGGAGAGCGACACCTCAGTTTTTTCCCGGAGTATACAGGGGAAAAGCGTGTACTAAAGGGCGGACTGACCGCGATGGTAGAAGAGCTACGCACCGAGACGCGCAAGACGGTCATTCTGGCGTCAGGCGACCCGCTCTTTTACGGGATTGGCGGCTTGCTTTCCAAAAAGCTGAACGTGGAGATCTACCCGCACCTCAGCTCCATCCAGCTCGCTTTTGCCAAAATGGGCGAAGCATGGCAGGATGCGACATTGGCTAGTGTGCACGGACGTAGTATCAAAGGTCTGGCACAGCGGATAGACGGGAAGGATAAGGTCGCACTGTTGACGGATCGGGAGAACTCGCCAGCAGCGATCGCCAAGTACCTCCTTTCGTTTCAGATGACCGAGTACGATGCGTTCGTGGCGGAGAATCTGGGCAGTGCGGAAGAGCGGACAGGCTGGTATTCCCTTGAGGAAATGGCAGATGGTATCTTTTCTGATCTGAATGTCGTGATTTTGAAAAAACGCCGTCCAAGCCCGGTATGGCCGTTTGGAATTGCAGACGAGGAGTTTTCCCAGCGCAAGCCGGACAAGGGACTCATTACGAAAAAAGAAGTGCGCATTTTAAGCATCGCGCAGCTGCAATTGCATGCGAAAAGTATCGTCTGGGACATCGGCACCTGCACAGGCTCTGTCGCCATTGAAGCGGCACGGATTGCGCGTGAGGGTGCAGTGTACGGCGTAGAGAAGAACGTGGATGATCTGGAAAACTGCCGCCAGAACATGGCGAAGTTTCGCACGGATTTGACAGTGATTAACGCTCGTGCCCCACATGGCTTGGATGAGTTCCCGGACCCGGATGCCGTATTTATTGGCGGCAGTGGCGGAGAATTGCGAGAGCTGTTGAATATCTGCTGCACACGACTGCGTCCGAAAGGCCGGATTGTGGTGAACGCGGCGACTATTGAGACATTGTACGAAGCGACACAAGCATTCGCGCAGGAAGGATTCGAGACATCGGTGACACTGGCACAGCTATCGCGCAGCAAGCCGATTTTGTCCCTGACGCGCTTTGAAGCATTGAATCCGATCTACATCATTACGGCCTGGGCCAAGCAGGCAGAAGAACTAGGAGGAGACAGCAAGTGACCAAGATCGGAACATTGTACGGACTGGGAGTAGGTCCCGGCGACCCTGAATTGATTACCGTCAAGGCATTTCGTCTATTACAGCAATCACCAGTGGTTGCGTACCCGAAAAAACGGATGGGCAGCAAAAGCTACGCGCATCAAATCGCTGAGCTGTATGTGCAGTCTCCAGACAAGGAAATGCTCGGACTCGTATTCCCGATGACGCGGGACAAAGAAATTTTGGAACGCGAGTGGAACAACACGGTAGAGATCGTCTGGGAGCGTCTGTCTGAAGGCAAAGACGTCGCTTTTGTAACAGAAGGCGATCCGATGTTTTACAGCACGTTCATCCACATGATGCGCGTTATGCATGAGGAGCACCCGGAAGTGCCAATCGTAACCGTACCAGGCGTCTCTTCGTTTTTGGGAGCTGCGTCCCGCTTCAATCTGCCGCTGGCGGATGGCGACGAGCAGATCGGCATCATCCCGGCAATAGAAGACAAGGAAGCCATGCGCAAAGCGCTGGAGAACCACGATACCGTCGTATTCTTGAAGGTAGCAAAAGTACTGCCAATGATCATTGGCTTGCTGAAAGAAATGGGGCTGGCTGAAAAGGCAGCAGTAGCGACCAAGGTCACTTCCTCCGAGGAAATGGTTTGGACCGATATGCGTGAACTGGAGCGGGCAGAGCTTAGCTATCTTACACTGATGGTGGTGAAAAAGTAATGAAACTGTACATAGTGGGAGCGGGTCCCGGCGACCCTGATTTGATTACGGTAAAAGGCTTAAAGCTGCTGCAAAAGGCAGACGTCATTATGTATACCGACTCTCTCGTGAACGAGGATTTGGTTGCGCTCGGCAATCCGAATGCAGAAGTACTGCAAAGCTCGGGGATGGCACTGGAAGAAATGGTAGAACAATTGGTAGAACGGATTAGCAGTGGAAAAACAGTTGTACGTCTGCATACAGGTGATCCGTCCATTTATGGCGCGATCATGGAACAGATCGCCCTGTTAAAAGAAAAAGGCATCGAGGTAGAAATCGTTCCAGGTGTGAGCTCTGTATTTGCGGCAGCGGCAGCAGTAGGAGCCGAGTTGACGATTCCTGATCTGACACAAACGATCATCCTTACCCGTGCGGAGGGTCGCACACCAGTGCCTGAAAGAGAAAAGCTGCGTGCGCTCGCTGAGCATCATTGCACGTTGGCTCTGTACCTTAGCGCGACGTTGACGAAAAAAGTAGTCCGCGAGCTGGTCGATGCAGGCTGGAGCGAGGATACGCCAGTAGCAGTCGTACAACGTGCAAGCTGGCCGGATCAATTGATCGTTCGCACCACGCTGAAAAATTTGGACGAAGACATGGGCAAAAACGGCATTCGCAAGCACGCGATGATTTTGGCTGGCTGGGCATTGGACCCGAACATCCACGACAAGAGCGAGCAATACCGTTCCAAGCTGTACGATAAAACATTTACACACGGGTTCAGAAAAGGTGTGAAGGAATAATGAAGATCATCGAACTGATCGAGGGAGAAATCCCTGTTATCGAGCAGCGCGGAGACTATGCCATTGTCGCAATCACGAAGCACGGGGTAGAGATGGCCCGAGATCTGGCACAGAAATTTCCTGGGACAGACCTGTACTACATGAGCAAGTTCGAACGCGGAGATGAGGAAGCGCGCGGCATCCAGCTGTTTTCCAACAGTGTGCGGATGCTGTTTCCCGCTCTCTGGCCTGCTTATAAAGGTTTGATCATCATTATTTCACTGGGTGCGGTTATTCGGATGATCGCACCTTTGCTCGAAGACAAAAAGAAAGACCCGGGTGTCGTCGTCGTCGATGACCGTGGGGAGAATGTCATCAGTGTGCTGTCCGGCCATTTGGGCGGTGCCAATGAGCTGGCTCGCGAGGTAGCGGCAGTCATGGGTGCTCGTCCGATTATCACCACAGCATCGGATGTACAAAAGACCATTCCCGTCGATCTATTCGGTAGACGTTTTGGCTGGGAGTGGGATTCCGCTGATAAGCTGACTCCTGTCAGTGCTTCCGTTGTTAACGAGGAGCGTGTAGCCGTCATCAATGAATCCGGTGAACGCGACTGGTGGATGCATGACACCCCAATGCCACCGTCCATCAAGGAATACGCGACAATCGCTGAGGCCAAAGCCGATCAGCCGCAAGCTGCTCTAGTCGTTTCTCATCGCCTGCTCACACCGGAGGAACAATCGATTTTGGACAATGGCGTCCTTTATCGTCCGAAGGTAATCGTGCTCGGGATGGGCTGCAACCGGGGAACCTCCGCAGAGGAGATCGAAGCAGTCATCAAGGAAACGCTGGATGAACTGCAATTTTCGATCAAAAGTGTAAAAGCACTGGTGACCATCGAGCTGAAAAAGGATGAAGCGGGTCTCATCGCCGTTTGCGAAAAATACGGCTGGCCGTTCGTCTGGTATTCGCCTGAAGAATTAAACAAGGTCGAAATCAGCGATCCGTCTGATACCGTCTTCAAGTTCACGGGAGCGTACGGAGTGAGTGAGCCTGCCGCGAAGCTGTACGCTGGCGTGGGCGAACTCGTTTTGACCAAGAAGAAGTCGGGCAACACTACCATTTCGGTCGGATTGATTCCCTATCACGAGGAGGAGCGCGCATGACGGACAGCCGCCGTATTGTGATTGCCGGAACAGGCAGCGGAGCGGGCAAGACAACCGTTACCATCGGACTGATGGCTGCTCTGAAAAGAAAAGGGCATACCGTTCAGGGCTTCAAGTGTGGTCCTGACTATATCGATCCTACGTATCATACGGCTGTGACCGGCAGAGCTTCGCGCAATCTGGACAGCTTTATGCTAGAGCACGAGATCGTGAAGGAGATTTTTGTCCGCGGCAGCGAGGGTGCAGACATCTCGATTATCGAGGGTGTCATGGGCATGTACGATGGCAAGGAAGCGACCAGCGATAAAGGCAGCACCGCAGAAATCAGCATTCTGACTGGCTCTCCGGTTCTGCTGGTGGTCAATTGTCAGAGCATGGCGCGTAGTGCGGCTGCGATTGTCAAAGGCTTTCAACTGCTTAATCCACAGGCGAGAATCGTCGGTGTCATCGCGAACAAGGTCGGCAGTGAAGGGCATCACAAAATCGTGAAGGCAGCGATCGAGCAGGAGTGTGGGATTCCGGTCGTGGGCTACCTGAAACGGGAGAACGAGCTGGAAATACCGGAACGTCATCTCGGGTTGGTGCCATCTGTCGAACGTGGAGAGTTGACTCCCTTGTTTGAAAAGCTGGCTGATCTGATTGCGGAGACAGTCGATTTGGAGCAAATCTGGGAGTTGGCAAAGGCAGAGCCGCTGCAAGCCAAACCTACGTTGTTTGCTCCGCGAGAAGCGTCTGCCACTGTCACCATTGCTGTAGCGAAGGACCCTGCTTTTCATTTTTACTATCCGGAAAATTTGGAGCTGCTCGAAGCATATGGCGCGAAGCTCGCGTTCTTTTCCCCACTGGCCGGTGAGGGAGTGCCTGAGGACGCAGATGGCTTGTACATCGGGGGAGGCTTCCCGGAGGAATTTGCAGCAGAGCTATCGCAAAATGAAGCGGTGAAACAATCGATCCGATCAGCGATCACAAAAGGCTTGCCTACCTTGGCTGAGTGCGGCGGCTACATGTTTTTGACAGAGGCGATCGTCACAACCGATGGCGACAGCTATCCAATGGTGGGGCTCATCTCAGGCAAGGTGACCATGCAGAAAAAGCTCGCAGCGCTTGGCTATCGGGAAGTGCGCGGCAAGGAAGGCAATTTCTTGCTCGGTACCGAAGAACAGGCAAAAGGGCATGAATTTCACTACTCTACGTATGCTTCGGATCAAGAGCTGCCAGCAGCATATGAGACGAAAGGGCTTCGCGGTACGAAGCCGGAGGGCTATGCCCAAGATAATCTGGTCGCAGGCTATACTCACTTGCATTTCGGCTCCAACCCCAAACTGGTTGAGCGTTGGCTGAACCGATGCGCGGAGGTGGCCGCTCGTGCCTAAATCCCTCCCGTTGATGGTGCAAGGTACCAGCTCGGATGCAGGAAAAAGTGCGATTGCAACAGCGCTTTGCCGTATTTTTGCCCAAGATGGCTACAAGACAGCTCCGTTCAAATCGCAAAATATGGCCCTGAATTCCTACGTGACGCTGGATGGAAAAGAAATCGGGCGGGCGCAGGGCGTTCAGGCAGAGGCAGCGGGAATTCTGGCGACGACTGACATGAACCCCATTTTGATCAAGCCGACACGAGATTCTGAATCGCAAATTGTCGTCAACGGCGAGCCATACGGCAACATGAAAGCTTTTGCCTATCGAACGGAATTTTATGACGAGGGCTTGCGGATCATTGAGGAAGCGTATCAACGACTCGCCAGCTCCTATGAGCGGATCGTCATTGAAGGGGCTGGCAGTCCGGCAGAGGTCAATCTGAATGACCGCGAGCTCGTCAATATGCGAGTCGCTCGTCTCACGAACGCGCCCGTCATTTTGGTGGCAGACATCGAGCGCGGGGGTGTGTTTGCCAGCTTGGTCGGTACTCTCCAACTGCTTGAACCCGAAGACCGGGATCGCGTGATCGGCGTCATCATCAATCGTTTTCGCGGTGATTTGACACTTTTGCAGCCGGGACTCGACTGGTTCGAAGAATATACGGGCAAACCTGTTCTTGGTGTCGTGCCATTTATTCCAGACTTGTGGATCGATGCAGAGGATTCGCTGATTTTGCACCGTTATCAAGGTCAGCGTGAGACGCCGCGGGAGATTGACATTGCGGTTTTGCGCTACCCGCGAATTTCCAACTTTACAGACGTGGACCCGTTTTTTGTAGAGCCGGATTGCCGGATGCGCTTTGTGACACGTTTGGAAGAGCTGGGGGAACCTGACCTGATTGTCCTGCCGGGCAGCAAGAATACAATCGAGGATATGCATTTCTTACGAGAGACGGGTCTTGCTGCGGCGGTCAAAGACCTTCATCATAAAGGGAAGACGTATATCGTCGGTTTGTGCGGCGGCTATCAAATGCTGGGAGAAGCCATTCATGATCCGGCTGGGGTCGAGTCTCCGTTGCAGCAGCTTGATGGGCTGGGTCTCATCCCGATGATCACGACGATGGAGCAGAAGAAAACGACCGTTTTGTCCCGTGGGGAAGCAGTATTTGCGAAGGAAAAGCTGACGGTGGAAGGCTACGAGATTCACATGGGGCAATCCGCTTATTCGCGCAATGATTTTCCTTTTATCCAGATGGAGGGGCGTACGGAGGGCTATTGTCAGGAGGAGCGGCAGTTGATCGGTACGTATTTTCATGGGCTGTTCCACAATGACCACTTCCGCACGCTGTTGCTGAATGCCATCCGTGAGCAAAAAGGACTCTCACCCATTACGGATCGCCCATCTTTTGTCGCTCTACGAGAGCAGGGGTACGATCTGTTGGCGGATACTGTTCGTCGCCATGTGAGGTTGGATACGATCGAAGAGTACATGAAAGCTTTTCAAGAAAAAGAGGTGCAAATATAATGGCAGTCATTTATCCGGCGATTGAGCCACGAAATCAGGAAGCAAGTGAGCAAACGAGACAGCATGTGGATCAGTTGACCAAGCCGCTTGGCAGCCTTGGACGCCTGGAGCAATTGGCTATTGAGCTGGCTGGGATGACAGGTGAGACGATGCCTGTTGTAACCCCGCCGGGCGTGCTTGTTTTTGCGGCCGATCACGGTGTGGCACGGGAAGGTGTCTCTGCCTATCCGCAGGAAGTGACAGCGCAGATGGTGCTGAATATGATTCATGGCGGAGCTGGAGTCAACGTCTTTGCCAGACAAATCGGAGCCATTCAAAAAATCGTCGATGTCGGTGTAGCGGTCGAGATCGAAGCACCGGGTGTTTACAACAAGCGAATCAGAGCAGGCTCGGGCAATATGCTGAAAGAACCAGCAATGACCGCAGACGAAGCGCAGCGCTCCATCGCAGTTGGCCTCGAGATGGCGGAAGCGATGATCGGGGAAGGCGCCAAAGTCCTGATCGTCGGTGAAGTGGGCATTGGCAACACGACAGCCAGCAGTGCGATCCTGTCAGCATTAACCGGAGCTGATCCTGAGCAAATCGTCGGACGAGGAACAGGGCTGGATGACGCGGGCTGGCAGCGTAAAAAGGCAGTTGTTCGTGAAGCACTTGCCCTGCATCGCCCGGATGCAACTAATCCATTGGACGTTTTGGCAAAAGTCGGCGGACTGGAAATCGGAGCAATGGCTGGTGCGATCATGGGAGCAGCCTCTCGCCGTGTCCCTGTGCTGCTGGACGGCTTTATCGCTACGGTAGCGGCTTTGCTTGCTGTTCGAATGGAGCCACTCGTTGCTGATTACTTGATCGCGGGTCACCGTTCTGAGGAGCCGGGGCATGATTTTGTCCTGCAAGCATTAGGCAAGGAGCCACTGCTCAGCCTGAAATTGCGACTGGGCGAAGGAAGCGGAGCAACATTGGCGTTTCCAATCGTGGAAGCGGCGACACGGATGGTCCGTGAGATGGCGACATTTGCATCAGCAGGGGTAAGTGACCGATGAGCGGCGCGGGGAAAGTCTATCTCGTAGGAGCTGGCCCTGGCGATCCAAAGCTGATTACCGTAAAAGGAATGGAATGCCTGCAAAAGGCAGAGGTGGTTGTGTATGATCGTCTGGCAAATCCAGCCCTGCTGGAGTACGCGCCACAGACGGCAGAACGCATCTACTGCGGCAAGCTGCCGGATCATCACACGATGAGACAGGAATCGATTAACGAACTGTTAGCGGAAAAAGCGCTGGAAGGAAAAGTCGTCGTACGGCTAAAAGGGGGCGATCCTTGTGTGTTTGGACGTGCCGGAGAAGAAGCGCAGCATTTGGCTGAGCGAGGAATTGCCTTTGAAATCGTCCCGGGAGTAACAGCTGGAATTGCAGCCTCGGCGTACGCGGGTATTCCGGTGACACACCGCGATCACGGCTCTTCATTCGCTGTCGTGACGGGACATTTGCGCGAAGACAAGCCGGAGCTGGCGGTAGAAAAATGGAGTGCTCTCGCAAATGGCATCGACACGGTTGCCTTTTACATGGGAGTAGCCAATCTGCCGTTGATCCGCACCCAATTAATCAAGCACGGACGCGATCCACATACGCCAGTCGCTGTCATCTCTTGGGGAACACTCCCGCAGCAAGCAGTGGTAACGGGTACCCTGGTTGATATTGAGGAACGTTTGGCCCAAAACAGTCACATCACGAATCCAGCTATCATTCTGGTCGGTGATGTCGTGAAAATGCGTGAGAAAATCAACTGGTTTGAAGCTACGCTTGGAATGGAGCAAGTGCAATAATAGGAAAACGAGGGGGGAAACGCTGATGACACACTATGCCATGATGGTCAATCTACAAAACAAGCGTTGCCTAGTGGTCGGTGGCGGGCAGGTAGCCGAGCGGAAAATCGGCAGTCTGCTTGCTGCTGGTGCGGATGTCACCGTTGTGAGTCCCTCCTGTACGGCAACCATCCTTGAGTGGGCACATGCTAGGAAGCTGATGGTAGCACAGCGCCCCTTTACCCCACAGGACGTAGAACAGGCGGTTCTCATCATCGCGGCGACGAGTGATCCCACCGTCAATCTGGCTGTATACGAAGCGTGCCGTCCGCATCAGTGGGTCAATATCGTTGATCGCCCAGACCTCTGTTCCTTTACCGTTCCATCTGTTGTTGCACGTGGAGACTTGCAGATTGCTATCTCTACGGGTGGGAACAACCCGGGTCTGGCAAAGAAAATGCGCCGTCAGCTCGAAGAATGGGTGGGACCAGAATACGAGGACTACACGCTTTTTCTCGGCAGCATGAGAAGACAAGTACTCTCGCTGGCGGCGAACGAGGCGGATAAACGGGCAATCCTGGCAGAGCTTTTGGACGACCGCTTTTTACAGTGGACCAAAAATGGCGAAACCGACCGGAGAGATCGGGAGGCCGCAGCACTGCTTACCATGACAAGAGAGTAGATCAACGCAAAAAATTGGATGGCTCCCACTAAGCGACTTGGTGGGAGCTTTTTTCTACTTCTTTCGCCAGATCATTTCCAAATGTCTCCCGACCACTTCAAAGCCGAGCTTTCTGTACATTTCCTGCGGCGTATCATCTGCATAGGTCGTCAAGTACATATGGGTGGCGCCGAGCTTTTTGGCGTCCTGCATCATGACCCGAATGATTTCCGTGCCGAATCCTCTACGCTGCCAGGCATCCAGTATAAAAAATTCCTCCATACGAACAAGCTCGTTGTAAAGATGCCATTCACATGCACCGACTGGCTCCTGATCGACAAAGCACACATACGGAATGATCTCGCCTTTTTCATAAATTTCTCTTTTCCGGTTCGCTTTACGTACAGCAAAATCAGGATTGATCATAACGGAATCATAAGCAGTAAGGCAGCGTATGCCTGCTTTCATGATGTCAGTTGAATCCCCTCGTAAAACGGAGCATTGTGGATTCGGCGCCAGTTTATCGGCAACATCCAGTGGAGCAACCATGTACAGCATCGTATTTACTTCAAACCCAAGCTGGGAAGCAAAAGACACTAACTCTTCTGAAAAAGGTAGCGACGGGTGCAGTTCCAGCTTCAAGTGGCCGAGCTGCTGCTCTTTGGCATGTCGAAGCTCTTGCTCGATGAAAGCTTGTACCCAGTCTTGAGTGGGAACCGACATCAGTTCTGTATAATTATGGCTATACATGTCCGGGACCGATTCATCGCGATATACTCGCACTTGTGGATGCTCCGTTCGCGTAGAAAAAGCAAGGGCATAGCGCTCCTGCAAAGTAAAAATATTCGTGAGCATTCCTTTATTCCCCATTTCCTGATATGGTGATAGTTGTTTGAATACTTGTCTTCTCAGAGTAAGCCATTTTCATAAAGGAGGAAACGAAAATGTCGGATGCTTTTCAAATAGGCCCCTTTTTGTTGAAAATGAGCATGCTGGCGGTCATTGTTTCACTTTCGCTCGGCTTTGTGGCTATATCCGCTCAGCTTAAACATAGCAGAGAAATGAAATCAGCGGTTATTGAGCTGTTGAGTAATGCACTGTTGCTGGCATTTCTCGTTTGGAAGTTCAGCTACGTCCTGTTTCATTTTTCGAAGGCAGTGGAGAATCCCTCATCCATTCTTTACTTTTCCGGGGGAGAAACCGGAGCCATCCTGGCAGTCGTGGCAGTTGTCGTCTACCTCACCAAGACGGTACGCAAAAAAGCGATTCTTGTTCATTTCGTTGCCTTGGGAATGGCGACAGGTTTTCTTGCTGCAACTGGTGTTTACCAACTGCTCACGGTCCTGTTGGAACAGAGCAGCATGTGGTATCACCTACAGCAGGTCGTCATATGCGTCCTCTTTCTTTGGTGGCTGCATCGGGCAAAGGAAGGACTCATTCATCTGGCGGCTTGGCTTGCACCCGTGATGTGGTTTGCCATTAGCCAAGTCTATGTGCACTTTTTTATTCCGAATCGAGAAGCTGTGTTTGCAGGACTTTCTGGCGATCAGCTCATGTACTATGCATTCGCTCTCTTGCTGCTCTTTTTGTCCAGACGAGTGAAGCCGATAGGGGGAACGACTGATGAAGAAGCATCATAATGTTTGGGCGATTCTCGTACTCTTGGGGCTTTTGGGATGGGGTATTTTTGATGCGGAAATCTTGAACAGGCAGGAACCCATCGCTTCATCTGGCGAGCAAGGCAACGGGCAGATTGGAATAGAAAAAGGAAATACCGCCCCGGATTTTGAACTGCAGCAGATAGGTGGCGGTACAGTCAAGCTGTCCGATTTCCGGGGGAAAAAAGTCATTCTCAATCTATGGGCGACGTGGTGTCCTCCTTGCCGCGCAGAAATGCCGGACATGCAGCGTTACTACGAAGAGAACAAAGAAAAAGGCGTTGTTATTCTCGGGGTCAATCTGACCGATACGGAGACGAGCCCGGAAGTGGTGGCGGATTTCGTGAAGTTGTATGGCATCACCTTTCCGATCTTGCTCGATCCCGATAAAGAAGTAGCGAATGTATACAAAGCCATTTCGATTCCGACCAGCTACATTATTGATTCGAACGGCGTAGTCCAGAACAAATACATCGGCCCGATGAGTGAAGAAATCATGGAAAACATGTTGTCTGCGATCAAATAGAAAACCGACAGCAGTCATATCTGCTGTCGGTAGTCATGTCTTTCCTATTATCCAGCGTCTGCTTTGTTTGCTGGTTCCTTGACGGATGTCTTTCGATCCAGACGAAATACAGCATTGAGCAGCTTGTATATATGCTTGGATTCCTTGGTTAGCAATGGTCCTAAAATGGCGAGAATCAAAACGTAAAGAGCCGCAAATGGTTGCAAAATTTCCATGAGTGCGCCCGCTTTTCCGAGATTAGCCATGATGATGGAGAACTCACCGCGAGATACGATGGTCAGTCCAATATTGGTAGAAGCCTTCGGAGGCAATCCGGCACTTCGCCCAGCCAAAAGTCCGGCGACGACGTTACCGAAAAGGGTGAGGGCGACGGCACCAATGGACAACCATACGGCCCCACCTAATGACAATGGATCAATTGTCAAACCGAAGCTGAAGAAGAACATGGCTCCGAAGAAGTCACGAAATGGCAGGATGAGATGCTCGATGCGCTTCATGTGTTGTGTTTCTGCCAAAACGAGACCTACGAGCAGTGCTCCGATGGCTTCGGCAACATGGATCGTTTCGGAAAAACCCGCAATCAGAAACAGAGCGGCAAACACCGTAATCATAAACACTTCGTTTGATTTGATGTTCAATGCCCGATTCAGGAAAGGAACGAGCTTGCGGCCTACGATAATGAGGAGGAGCATGTAGCCAAGTGCAATCAATGCGGATGAGAGGACGCCAGCAAGGGAAGTTGCACCGCTTAACACCAAGCCAGATACGATTGAGATATAGACGGCCAAGAATATGTCTTCGAACATGATGATCCCCAAGATCATCTCTGTTTCGCGATTTGCTGTACGTTTGAGATCCACCAGTACTTTTGCCACAATGGCACTGGAGGAAATAGTGGTAATGCCTGCGATAATCAAAACTTCTTTGAGTGGAAATCCAGCAGCCCAACCAAACAAGAGGCCGAGGGTAAAGTTGATGACAATGTAAATGGTACCGCCAACGGCAATAGATCGACCAGCCTTGATCAGGCGGCCTACTGAAAATTCAAGTCCGAGGTAAAACAACAGGAAGAGTACGCCAATTCTGCCCATAAATTCGATGAGCGGGGCGCTTTCAATAAAGCGGAGATCAAACAAGCCGATGTCGGGAGCGTGTGGACCCACGATCATCCCGACGAGAATGTAGAAGGGTACGATGGAGAATTTTAACTTCATGGAGAGGAACCCCGCCATTGCTATGAGTGCGAGGGCAAGACCGACTTCAAAAACGATGTGCTCCAATATCACTCACCTCCGTTGCTGAGAATAGTCTTGAGAGCCTTCACCTGCTTCCGTTCACCTGCAACGACCAACGTAGATCCTGTACAAAGGACATACTCGGGGCCGGGATTAATCGTTTGATTATGGTCTTTTTCGATAACGGCGATGATAGTAGCGCCAGTTTCTTGACGAATGTTGAGCTCCCCAATCGTCTTGCCAATGGCAGGAGCGTTCGATTCAATCTTGTACCATTCGATCATGAGTTTGTCTAACGCAACCTCGACTGTTTCCAGTGCAGATGGTTTATACGTCAAACCGCCTACGATGGCAGCAATTTGTCTCGCCTCATCATCGTCAAGGGTAACCATGGAGATTGTTTCGTCTATATCATCACGGTCAAAGTGATACATTTCCCGGCGGCCATCATCGTGAATGACGATAACCAGCTTGTCGCCACTTCTGGTTTCGACCTGGTACTTCCTGCCGATCCCTGGCAAATCGGATTCTCTAATCGAGAACATGTAAGATCCTCCTTCACGCAAGACACTGTATTGGCATAGATATCGGCTCTTTTTTCCCAGTGAGCAACAAGTCGTCAATAATTATTTGGAATTATATCCATTCCGGTGATATTTTAGTAATAATCCCCCCTGTTGTGCGGACTATTGTCGACATTCATACCTACAACAACTATTATACACGAAATGACATGATTTTTCTTTGAAATGAAACATTTTTATTAAAAAATGACACACTTATAAACGTACAGGAATATCAACTTTCCTCTAAAGCGAAGTCGCTCCTCCATGAGCCGGCTTCGAAAGAGGTTATTTTAAGGATGATGAAACATGGCGAACAAACAGTATCGATTAACAGAAGCGGAATGGGTCTTTATTCAAGACATGCGGTCCATGGAGATGGATGAGCTATTGGACATCGTGATCGCATTGCGCAATGAGGTAAGGGAGTTGGAGAAAAAGGCGGAGCTGATCAGAGAGCGCGAGAAAGAGGGCTGGCAGGAGGAGTATCAGGCAGCACAGAAGCGAATTAATCACCTGCGCCAATTTGAGGTGGAGCTTCGTAAAACATGGCCAAATGACTAAAGCAAAAAGAGGTTCTCTCGGGAATAGGAGAACCTCTTTTTTATCTGGACTAGGCCATGATCGGTTTTGCCTCTGACTCGTTGTCCGTCTCGCTGGCAGTTTCATCTGTTTGCTGGACGCGTCCCGGATGGAACTCATTCTCATGCTTGGCTATGACCACGGTAGCTACGCCATTTCCGATCAGATTCGTGATGGCACGAGCTTCTGACATGAATCGATCGACGCCGAGCAAGAGGGCAATGCCTTCGACCGGAATGACAGGGAAGGCTGCCAAGGTAGCGGCGAGTGTAATGAAACCAGAACCTGTGACACCGGCAGCCCCTTTTGACGTAATCATCAGAATTCCTAAAAGAGTGACCTGTTCCCAAAAGCTGAGCTCGATGCCATATGCCTGGGCGATAAAAATGGCGGCCATAGATAAATAGATCGAGGTGCCATCCAGGTTAAACGAGTAGCCCGTCGGTACGACCAGACCGACAACGGATTTGGAGCAGCCGTACTTCTCCAGCCGATCCATCATTCTTGGAAGAGCGGACTCTGAGGAGGATGTTCCGAGCACGAGCAGGATTTCCTCCCGAATGTATTTGATAAACGAGAAGATGCTGAATTTATAGTAGCGCGCGATCCCGCCCAGGACGAGAATAATGAACAAAAACATTGTGATGTAGACAGCCGTCATCAAAAGGCCCAGTCTGGTCAGCGACCCGATGCCGAATTTCCCAATCGTGTACGCCATCGCGCCAAATGCAGCTACTGGCGAGACCTTCATGATCATATTGACGACACCAAAAAATCCGTGTGTCAGCTTGTCAAACAGCTTGATGACAGGCTGGGACGCTTGCCCCATGGCAGCGAGTGAGAGACCAAACAGGACAGCGAAGAACAGAATAGGCAACAGCTCGCCATTTGCCATCGCCCCGACGACATTTTCCGGGATGATCTTCACAATAAAATCGATAAAACCGTTGTTACTCTGAGCAGCAGCCTCCGTGTACTTGGAAACGTCCCCGCTGGTCAGTCCCGTTTTGTCAAAGCCTACCCCAGGCTTGATCAGGTTGACCACGAGCAGTCCGATGGCCAATGCGATTGTGGTAACGATTTCAAAATAGAGCAGCGCTTTGCCGCCGATCTTACCGACCTTTTTCATGTCTCCCATACTGGCGATTCCATTCACCACGGTGAAGAAGACAATCGGTGGAATGACCATTTTGATCAGTTTGACAAAAATATCGGCCAACACCTTCAGCTCTGCGCCGAATTTGGGTGCAAAATGACCAACTAAAATACCGAGAATGATGGCTATAACGACCTGTACGGTCAGATTTTTAAAGTTGATCCGCATCGAATCACTCCTCCTCCAAGAATTGAAAGCGCTTTATCCCTCTCTTTCGCATTGTATAAATGGTGTGGAAAATTGAAAATGATACGGTCATATTGGTTGTTTTGGTCCTTTTGGTCATAGAAAACCCCTCAAATTGGAAAGGAAAAAATCAATTGTTGACATACTCTCGACACGAACGATAGGTAAAGTAAGAGATGTACATAGTGACACGAAAGAAACAGACAACCGGGAGAATGGAGGATTTTCTATGTTCAAGAAGCAATATCTGGCGATTGCCTCAGCGTTGATTCTGTCTACCACACTTATTCCGACGAGCTCTCAAGCGGCTACTGGAACGAAGAATCTGCAAGCTAAGTACAACAACATTAAAGTTATCTATAACGGTGCAGCTGTTCCAACAACAATCGAACCATTCATCGTAAACGGAACCACGTACATTCCACTTCGCATGATGGCTGGCGTATTCAGCAAGGATGTAGCATGGGATGGCGCGAAGTACACCATCACAGTAAAAGACTTGCCTAACTCCCAACACGCAAACGAGTTAGCTGCACGTGATGCTCAAATCAGAAGTCTGCAAAACACCATCGATAGCCTGAACAAAGAGATCTCTGATTTGAAAAACAGCAAGAAGAATAACAGTAGCAAAGACGATGACGATCTGGACGATCTGGAAGACGATCTGAATAACTACTACGATGACTACAAAGATATCGAGTGGAAGATCTCTCTGAGTGGCGACGAAGATGATATCGATGTAGAAATCCAAGTTGACCGTGAAGAATTCGAAGATGAATATGAGGATCTGGATGAATCTGATTTCGAAGAACTCGTGGAAAAAGTAGTGGAAGATATTTGGGATGAGTTCGAAGATGCAGATATTGACGGTGAAATTGTCGATGAGGATGACGATAACCTGTATGATTTCTCCGCTGACGCTAGCGATGGAGATATCACTTTCGAAGGTGACGTTATCAACTAACTTCCCGCAAAGTGGGGACGTTTCTCACAAAAAAAGCCTTGCTCCTTTTCACAGGATGCAAGGCTTTTTTCCTATTTTCCAAAAACATCAAAGCCAAATTTTAATACAAGGTTGTAAACTGATAGAATAGAAGTACGTAGATGATTAGAGAGACCATGCGAGAGAATTCTCGAATAGGAATGATCATATGTCTGTAAATCAGGTAGGGAAGATATGAAAAGCATTTTGTTGGTAGAAGATGAACTGGTGATATCGCGCGTGCTGAAGGCTTACTTGCAAAAGGAAGGGTATGAGGTCTTGCAAGCGAACGATGGAATCAAGGCGATGGAGCTTTTTGACGAAAAAAAGCCGGATCTGGTTCTGTTGGATGTCATGCTCCCTGAACGCAACGGTTGGGAGATTCTCCAGTACATTCGCGAAAAGAGCTCCTGTCCAGTCATTATGATGACGGCGCTCGGTCAAACAGACCAAAAGCTCAAAGGACTCAATCAAGGGGCAGATGACTACATAACGAAGCCTTTTGTCGCGGATGAAGTAATTGCACGAGTCAATGCGGTGCTGCGCCGCTCTGTTATTTTGGTGAAAGATCAGGAAACCCGACTATTTGGAAGCTTAAAAATAAACTTTCAGTCCCATCACGTGACGCTTCATGGTCTCGAACTGACGTTTCACCCGCGCGATTTGTCCTTGCTGCTTTTTCTGGCACAAAATCCGAATCAGACCTTTACCCGAGAACAATTGATCGAACAAGTATGGGGAATGGACTATGGCGGGAGTGACCGTGCTGTAGACCTGGCGATCAAGCGGGTCAGAAAGACACTGGAGAATTGGCCAGTTCAGGAAGGCGAGATCAAGACGCAAAGAGGGGTTGGGTATCAATTCTGTGTTTATAAAAAACAATGAGCCCGTATCGCTGCTGCGCTATTGGACCACACGCTATCTACTCACCCTCGTGATCGGATTGCTCATCATTGGGGCTGTCTCTGCCTATTGGATCAAGTACGCCGCGATTGAAAAGCAGATCGAGGTCACGCGACTGTTTGCAGAGGAAGTGGCTGATCGGGTCGTCGATGATGTTGGAAATATTTTGGTGGGGGAAAAACTTCATCAGGTATTGGATAATCGGCGAAAGTTTATGGGTGTGGATCGCAATTTGATTTTATTCATTGAAGATGTAAAAGGAAAGGTCGTATACAGTCGGCCAACCAAGCTTCCGCCTCCATTGCAGCAGGCAGCACCTGAGTTGTTGGAGCAGGCAGATAAGCGGGATAAAGTGAGGCATCCGTCAGGTGAGACCCTGTATGTAATCAGGAAAAATTTGGAGTTCAATGACCAAATCATTGGCAAGGTGATCTTGCTTTTCCCAGAAACAGATATCAAGGTAGGGAAAGAGGAAATCCAATATTTGGTCATCATGCTGGGGAGTTTGGGTGTGCTTGGCTGGGCGGTTATTTATTTTCATGCGCGCAAGCTGTCTGAACCGATTCAAAATGTGGTGATGTCCGCACGACAGATCGTAGAAGGAAACTACGACGTCTTGCTCAATAAAACGATCAAGGAAAAAGAAATTCACGAGCTGGTGCATACCTTTGCGGAAATGGCCGACCGTCTTCGGCAGTTGGAAAGCATGCGAACAGAGCTTTTGGCTGGAGTGACACACGAGCTGAAAACCCCCGTTACGTCGATTAGCGGATTAATCCAGGCAATTAACGACGAGGTGGTTTCCGGTGAGGAGCAGAAGGAGTTTTTGGAAATCTGTCTGAAGGAAACAAAGCGCCTGCAAAAAATGGTAGAGGATTTGCTAGACTTCAATTCATTTGCCGTAGGAGCGATCACTGTTTGTCAGGAAGAGCAAAACGTGAACAAGCTGATCCGCGAGATCGCCTCACAATGGCAGATTGTCCACGACCTCGGTCACGTCACGTTTACCGTTAGGGTTCTGGAAAAGCAGACAATGATCTATGTCGATCCGGGCCGTGTCCAGCAAATCTTGATTAACCTATTGAACAACGCGAAACAGGCTGTTGGCGAGAAGGGGAACATAGCGCTCACTCTCTACAAAACGGATACAGATTTACGAATCGACGTCAAAGACGATGGACCAGGAATACCCGCAAAGGAACAGCCTCTTGTGTTTGAGCGTTTCTTCCGGGGTAGCAATAAAAAAGACAAAGTACGTGGACTTGGGTTGGGGTTGTCCTATTCTCGCATGATGGCGAAGGCGCTTGGCGGTGATCTCCTCCTCGCAAAGAGCACGTCAGAGGGATCGGTTTTTACGCTCATTTTGCCTATGCGCAAGGACCAGAGCGAGGAGATTGCTTGAGAGCTTCACCGGCGTTGGTGGAGCTCTCTGATTTTCTGCATCAATGGTTCTCCGATGCTCGGAGCGAATTGATCGTAGACTGGCTGCAACGCTTCGATCCAGGCCGCACGTTCTTCTGCTGTCTGTATGTGGATGTTCATTCCCCCGTTTTCTTGGAGCAAGCGTAGCTGTTTGTCATTCATCGATACAGCCAATTGATTATTGTAAGCTGTCGCTTCCTGCATCGCTTCCGATATCGCCTGCTGAATATCGGCGGGGAGATTGTTCCAAAACGTTTTATTAATCACCACAGTGTAACCCAAATAACTATGATTGCTGATCGTCATGTGCTTTTGAACTTGGTAGAGCCGTTTGGTGTACACGTTGGAAATCGTATTTTCTTCGCCGTCTACTTTTCCGGCAGCCAGCATGCTGTATAATTCATTGAAGGAAGAGCCTACAGGGATTGCCCGGAGCGTGCGAAATTGAGCTTCGATCACGTTGCCAGGAATAATCCGCAAACGTTGGCCGACAAAATCGGAAGGCATAATCAACGGGCGGTTGGCTGTCACTTGCTTAAAGCCGCTTCCCCAGAAGGCCAGTCCTTTCATGTCGGAATCTTCGAGCTTATCGAATAGTATTTGGCCGATTTCTCCATTGAATACGGTTTCGACGTCCTCTTGTGATCGAAACAGATAAGGCAGATCAAGGACAGCCCATTCGGGAATCGTGTTTGACAGATAGGAGAACGCAGGGGCAATCATCTGGATTTCGCCGTTTTGCAAAGCAGTCATCTCGGTTTTCTCGGTATGAAGGATACTGTTGGGAAAGACTTGTACCTCTACACGTCCGTTTGTCTTTTCCTTCACGAGCTGGGAAAAGCGTTCGATAGTGAGACCCTTCGGCGTGTTTTCCGCGATTACGTGGCTGAACTTGATGATAATTTGACTGGACAGCCCTACCTGTTCTTCATCGTACCCTCTGTTTTCCATCAGAGAATCTGGTCCGAAGCCTATAATGACAGCGCTCACAAGTCCGAGTATAACAATGAATGTACTGGTTACCAATGATTTCATTTTCAAAACACCTGCTTATGTTGAATGAATGTGAGTTACAAACCCAATGGAAAGGAAAGAACGAACCTGTTCGAACGTTTAACAATCAAATGGAAGATTATGCTGCTCTCCGTCGGAATCGTTCTTTTTTCCTTGATCATCGGAAACTTGATCATGGCCGGAGGGATTATTCGGATTACGGAAACCCAACTGGGACAACGGCTGATGACCACAGCGCGCACGGTTGCGACGATTCCGAATGTACAAAAAAGCATTCAGGAACCAGACGGATGGAAGGTGATCCAACCGACAGCAAACAACCTGCGCGTCGTCAATGATGTGACGTATATCGTCGTGCTGAATATGGAGCGTGTCCGTTATTCAGACCCATTAGATGGGCGGATTGGTACGGTGTTTATGGACCCTGCGGTTGATGAGGCCTATGCCGAGCACTCCTATTTTCAAAAAGTCAAAGGAGAGATGGGAATGGCTCTGCGGGCCTACGTGCCGATCATGGATGACCAGCATCAACAGGTGGGTGTTGTCTTGGTCGGACGTGTCATGCCTGATGTTTGGGGGATCTTGTACAGCGAGCGAAACAATATTGCACTGACCTTTTTCTTCTCCTTATTGTTCGGGGTGTGGGGTTCCTATCAGTTGGCCCGTCACATGAAAAAGCAGATGCTCGACCTGGAGCCGGACGAAATCGCGCGAATCCTGGTAGAGAGAACCGCAACCTTCCATGCCATGCATGAGGGAGTCATCGCCATCGACAATCGGGAGAGAATTACGATCTTTAATGACAGGGCGAAGCAAATTTTTGGCATCGAAGGAGAGGTGCTGGGCAAGCACATACGGTCTGTCCTGCACGACACCAGATTACCAGAAGTGCTGGAGCTTCGCCAGAATTTTACCAACACGGAAATTCACGTCGGCAATACACTGCTCTGGTCCAACCGTTTTCTGATCAAGGTCGAGGAAAAGATCGTCGGCGCGATTGCGATTTTTCAGGACAGAACAGAAGTGGCGAGAATGGCGGAGGAACTGACAGGCGTAAAAGAATTCGTCGGTGCGCTGCGGGTACAAAACCACGAGCACATGAACCATTTGCATACCATCGCAGGCTTGCTCCAGCTCCATCAGCATGAAAAGGCGCTCGCGTATTTGTTCGAGGTCAACGAGCAGCAGGAGGAGCTCATCTCCTTTTTAACGACGCGGATCATGGATGAGAATTTATCAGGGCTATTGATTGGCAAAGTAAGTCGCGGAAGAGAGCTGGGTATTCGAGTTGTGATTGATCGCAGGAGTCATCTGGAACGTTTTCCGCCGTACATGGATCATCATAATTTCGTGCTCATTTTGGGGAATCTGATCGAGAATGCCTTTGATTCACTGGAGCAAATCGAACGCGAGGAGAAGGAGATTATGATCAGTATCGAGCAAGACGAAGAGATTTGCTCCATCCTGGTGGAGGACAATGGAATCGGCATGGACGAAGAGACGCGCCGACACATGCTGGAACGGGGATTTTCTACGAAAGAACGCGCGCACCGTGGACTTGGTCTGCATCTGGTGCAGCAGTTGGTCAATAAAGGGAGAGGCGAGCTGGTTTGCCATTCGGCACGCGGAGAAGGGGCCAGCTTTCTTATAACGTTTCCGATGGGGGTGGTGGAGAGTCATGGAGAAGGATAACGATTACATTCGCGTACTGATTATGGAAGATGATCCGATGGTACAGGAAATTAACAAGCAGTTCATTGAGCGCGTCCCGGGCTTCGTCGTGGTCGGAATTGCAGCCAACGGGGCAGATGGACTCAAGCTAGTGAATGAGCTCAATCCTGACTTGGTGATCATTGATATTTTCATGCCGATCCAGGACGGGGTGAAGGCGCTGATGGAGCTGCGTGCCGCCAAACATGCAGTGGACGTCATCGTCGTGACAGCCGCAAAGGACAAAACCACAATTCAATCGATGCTGCGCAATGGGGCAATGGACTATATTATCAAGCCGTTCCAGTTTGAGCGGATCAAGCAGTCGTTGGAAAACTATCGAGAGTTTCGCCGACGGATTGATTGGGAGGGAACCGCATCCCAGGATGAAGTCGACCAACTGCTATTCCGCAAAAGCCCGGAAAAAGAACAAGCCGATGCCACTATTGGCAGGGCAGTGCTGCCGAAGGGACTGCACGCTGTCACCATGGAGCAGATCATGCGCCAGATCGAGAAAGAGAGTCAGCCGCTCTCGGCAGATGACGTGGCCGAACGCGTAGGGATCGCGAGAGTAACAGCTAGACGCTATTTGGACTATCTGGAGAAGAGCGGGAGTGTCAGAATGGATGTCAGCTATGGTGGGGTAGGCAGACCGACGAATCGCTATGTACGTGTCACTCCACAAGATGCGGGGGGCACGGGAGGTAAGGAGCGCCATGGTCGATTATGAAGCCTTGTTAGGCTCGCTGTTTGATATCGTACACGTAACAGACGCAGAAGGCAGGACCTTGTTTTGCTCGGGAAGCTATGAGGAATTTTTCGGAATCGATCCCAGGGAGATGATGGGCAAGCCGATTGAAGAGTTTTATCATCACGGTTATTTTGCGCCAACGATCACGATGCGGGTCATTCGCGACAAGAAAAAGATACACACGATTCAAACCACCCGCAAAAATCGTAAGCTTTTTGTGGAAGGTACACCGATTTGGGATCAGGACGGGAATTTTAACGGAGTGATCCATACGTTCATTGATATAACGAGCCAGGAGCAACTTCAGCAGGAATTAAATGAAGTCAAGTACGTCGGAACGGTCTTGCAGAGTGAAATGACCAAGGAGAACAACAGGCAAAAAGGAGAGACTAGCTTGATCTACCGCAGTCAGTCCATGGAGCAAGTCGCCATGATGGCAAAAAAACTGTCGCAGGTAGAATCATCCATGATCCTGCTAGGGGAATCAGGCGTCGGAAAAGGCGTACTGGCAAAATACATCCACGAGTGCAGTCCGCGGGTGGACAAGCCATTCGTGCATATCAATTGCGGAGCCATTCCCGAGACATTGCTGGAGTCAGAACTGTTTGGCTATGAAAAGGGTGCTTTTACGGGAGCAGACAAGGATGGCAAGGCAGGTTTGATTGAAAAGGCAAACGGAGGCACGCTGTTTTTGGACGAGATCGGGGAGATGTCACTCTCCTTGCAAGTGAAGCTGTTGAATGTGTTGCAAGAAAAAACGATTACGCCCGTAGGCAGCTCTGTTTCGCGAAAAGTCGATGTAAAGCTGATCACGGCCACGAATAAAAACCTGCGGCAAATGGTCAAGGAAGGCAAATTTCGCGAGGATTTGTACTATCGCATTCACGTCGTCCCGTTAGAAATTCCACCGCTGCGCGAACGACAGGAAGAGATACCCGTGCTCGTTCATTACTTTCTCAATGTCTTTTCGCAAAAGTACTGCTTGGAGAGACAGCTCGCAGATACCTGCTATCGCATCCTCAGTGAATACGATTGGCCTGGCAATGTGAGAGAGTTGGAAAATGTAGTGGAACGGCTCGTCGTTACGTCTCACGATACCCTCATTACGCCCGCGCAAATTCCGCGTTACATACATAACCAAGAGTACAGGGAGCACAAGGGGATCAAGGTTGATCGTGTAATGCAGATGCAGGAGGCAATGGACGAGGTGGAGCGGCAGCTCGTGCACCGGGCGTATGAGCAGCATAAAACGACGACAAAGGTAGCGGAAGCGCTCGGAATCAGCCAGCCGTCTGCAAGTCGCAAGCTGCGAAAATGGCTATGCACCATTTGACACAGATGTACGATAATGGGGAGAGAACCCGGAGGAGGAGACTGGACAGATGAACAAAGGGAAAGCATTGCGAGCGGGCGATACAATCGGAGTAGTGGCAACCTCTAGCCCTGCTACAGAAGAAGTGCTGAACAAAGCAATGGCAGAGCTGCAAGGTTTGGGATACAAGGTGAAAATATCGGATACGTGCCGAGAATCGTACGGTGGGTATTTGGCGGGAACTCCTGAGCAACGAGCGGCTGAGCTAAATGCCATGTTCGTCGACGAGGAAGTAGACGGGATCATGTGCATGCGTGGCGGTTACGGTTCCCCGCAAATCCTGTCTTTGCTCGACTATGACCTCATCGCCCAAAACCCGAAGCTGTTTATCGGCTACAGCGACATTACGGCGCTGCATACCGTTTTTGGACAGCGTGCGAATCTGGCTACCCTTCACGGACCGATGGCTACCTCAGACATTGCGCATGGATTGGATGACTGGTCCAAGCAATATTTGCTGCGCGCCATGACTCGCCCCGAGCCATTGGGAGCGATCATGAATCCGCCGGGGGAAGAAATCGTCTGTCTCGTCGAAGGTCAGGCAGCTGGACCTGTAGTCGGCGGGAATCTCGCCCTCGTCTCCGCGTTGATGGGGACCCCGTACCAGCTCGATACGAGAGGCAAGCTGTTGTTTTTGGAGGATATCGACGAGGAGCCGTACCGGATTGACCGCATGCTGACACAGCTTGCTCAGGGTGGCTTGTTTGATGATTGTGCGGGCGTCGTCATCGGGACCTGGACCGATTGTGAGCCGAAAAAGCGCGAAGGCTTCTCAGTCTGGGATGTGTTTCAAAATATCGTCGTACCGTACGGAAAGCCGACCATCTGGAACATACAGATCGGGCATGGCGCGTGCAACATTGCTCTCCCTCTGGGCGTAGAGGCCAGTCTCGACGCGACAAACGGTGAGCTGGTGATCGAAGAAAGTGTAACGATATAACGAGATTGCTTTTTCTTTCAAGAAGGCTTCCCCAACTATCGCAGAGTTGGTGGAGGCCTTTTTGGGTTATTTTGAAAAATAAGGAAACAGGACGTTTGACCCATAAATTATTTTCCAATTTATCCCGATTATTAGATGGAATGTAAAAATAAGACGAAATATGGAAGTTGCTTGCGGAGGATTTTTTGGGAAGGGGAGATAGGTCTAATGATGCTAGCGTTACTTCAAGCACTTGCAATGGGGCTGTTCAGCCCCGAGTACTCATATGTCGTGCGGGGAGCGACCCTCAAGTGCAGTCAGGGAACCGACCCCGGCGTTTTGAATTTACCCTTGTGCCATGGCGTTTACAGCCTTAACAAGCCTGTCATGAATGTCGCCGATCACGTCCCCGGCGTGAATATCGGATGCTTTGGGTTTTGCAAAGCGGCAGGAGGAGTGGAGTGTGTACCACAGACGTTCTCGAAATGGACAGATGGAAAACACGATGTGCTCATCGACAACGAGCATGCCTTACTGAGCAGGTCGCAGCTGGTTTGCAATCGTTCAGGCATCATCACGATTGAAAAAGACGGTCAGGATTGACGCTTATCGCGCTTGCTAGAAAAGGAGGGGGGAGAATATGCAGCGTACAAGCGGCGTCATGACCTATCAGGATATAAAAGTCGTTTGGCCATATGGACCAATACGGTTAGATCAGCTGGAGTTCGTCCATCAAACAGGCACGCATGCCACGCTCACGATCACAGGAATTGTCCCGGAAGACAAAGAGGACGAGATCATCAATCGTGCCGGCACCCACGATCCCATCGAGCTGTACAAGGTGGAAGGCGGGGAAAAACAGCCGATTTTCATGGGGCGGCTGGATCATGTGGAAATCAAGGTCGTACGGGATATTCACTACGTCACAATAAAGGCCGTGTCGCATACATATGCGTTGGACATGAGCGTGAAAACACGTTCGTTTCAACAGGTGAATCGGTTCTACCGGGATGTCGTAGACGAAATCATGTCCATCTATCACGGTGGAGATGTCATCGATCAAGCCTTCGACGACCGCCAGCAGGGCAAGTTCATCATGCAGTACGAGGAGACAGACTGGACCTTTTTAAAGCGAATCGCGTCCCATGTCGGAGCCGTCCTCGTACCGGATTTGAGTGCGCATAAGGTACGCTTGTGGATCGGCATGCCGGAGGGACGCCAGCGAATCAAGCTGGAAGACGAATCGCCATACGAGGTCAACCGGGCCATCGCACCGTACATGAAAAAGGCCGCAAACGGCTCCTCGTCTGTCAGCGAGTACCAGTACACGACGTACGCCTTCGATTATGACGATCTGCTGCAAATCGGGGATGAGGTGCAGCGGGAAGGGCAAACGTTTGTCATTACAAAAGTCACTGGGAAGCTGGAGCAGGGACTCCTGAGATGGAGCTATATATGTGCCGTGCCAGAAGCCGTCAAGCAAACGAAGCTGTACAACAAGGCCATTATCGGTGCGGCGATCGACGGAAAAGTGATTCAAATTGGTCGCAATCAGGTCAAGCTCCACCTGAACATGGACAAAAAGCAAGAGCCAAGCAAGGCCCAGTGGTTCCCATATGCAGCGGAAGGCAACCAAATTTTGTACCTCATGCCCGAGCTCGGCTCAAAGGTAAAGCTGTACTTCCCGAGCGCCGAAGAAGACGACGGCATGGTCATGAACTCCGTGCGCCATGCGCCCAAAGGAGCGGCTGCCGAGAAGCAGGAGCGGCAAATGCAGGACCCCGGTGTGAAGACGTTTGGGAATCCGCAGGGAAAAGAGTTTACGCTCGGGGATAAAGAGCTGACGATGACTGCTCAGGAAGGGATGCTTTACATCTCGATGAACAAGGATGTTGGCGTCAGTCTGAAAAGTACCTCGAATGTGAATATCAGTGCGAGTGGTGCCCTGACCTTGACAGGGGCAGCCGTGTCTTTGTCCGGGACTAAGAGCTTGAACGTGAAAACGGCGTCGGATACGATAGAGTTGTTGGAGGAAAACAAATCCAGTAGTGAGGAGATTAAGCTGGATGCGACCGTACGCCAGGCGTTTCCGAGAATATTAAGTGCGTTTGAAAAGGACGTTCAGGAAAACGGTTTGGCTGCCGTCATGTTGCGTAGAACTGTCAACAACCAGCTTGCTGAGGCGAAAGGAAAGTTAGATGGTCTCGGAGATACCTTGTTAGGCTTGTGGAATGTCGTAGTAGATGCCGGAGATATTGCGTCGACCGCGTTACCAACATCGTATCTGGTAGACGCCATTTATGAAGGGGTGACTGGGGAAGAGCGACCTTCTCTCCTCGAACGAAATGATCTCGCGAGAGGAGCTGTAGAAACCGCTACGAATGCAGTCAATTACGTGGGAGATACGGTAACGGGCAATAAATCGTGGGAACAAATCAAATCCGATGCAAAGTCGTTTGGACAAGGGCTATACGATGACTATATCGACCCATTCGTGAAAGACGCCCAATATGATCAAGATAACTTGTTTAGCGGCGGTCTGTGGACCAGATCAGAAGAACAAAGCTATGCAAAGGGTCAGAATGAGTTTAAGAAAGACATGGTGGTTGCAGAGGTAGCGGTAAGTGCTCTTAGTGCTGGTACAGGTACAGCCGTTACGCGGACAGTGAAACTGGCCAATAAGCTGGATGGGCCAGGTGGTCGAAAGGGTTTGGATGGTGGCGGAGGAAAAGGAATAGGTGGACTATTGCTTAACTCTGTCGATAATATGATGGATGGCGGAGCATCGATTTTTGATGGGAAGATGAAGACGAGTGCTAAGACACCGGGTGATAAGCAGGCAGAGATTCAAGGACTCGTTGAAAAGCTTCAGATGAAAATGAAAGAGCAGTCGAATAAAGAGATTGATGATCGACTGGATGGTGGGAAGGGCCATACTGGTTCTCGTGCCCCAGAAACCCAAACGGGACACGCTGCAAAATCTCTCGATATTCCTAATAAAAATGTATTACCAAAAGTAGTGAATGGGGATTCTGGACATTCGAATTATTCTCCGTCACTGAATAGCAAGGCTAATAGTGCTAACAAAAATAATTCTCAAGGAAGTAATAAGCCAGATACTGAGGCGAGGACAGGGCATGCTCAACATGCTGAAAAACCTCACGAGATTCCTGATGAGAAGGATTTACCAAAGGTAGTGAACGGCGATTTTGGGAATTCGAATCATTCTACGCCTCCTAAGGGTAAGGGTGATAGTACTAAGAAAAATGATCCTCAAGGAGATAAGAAGCCGGATACTGAGGGGACGGATAAAGGTGATCCATCGAAAGGATCGACTCCATATGAACACAGATACACTCGTGATCCAGATACAGGTGAACTCATTGATTTTGAGTGGGTCACAACAAGACAAGTTGATCAAATAATTGACAAGGACCTATTGATAGCTGCATCTAAATATAAAGGAAATCTATCCAATACAGTTTTAAAAAGTGGTAAAGGAAACTTTTCTTATACAAAGGTTGACCTGGATATAGAATTACCCAAAAAAGAATACTATGCGCACAGTCAAGTGGAAAAACACTCTGGAAACCCAAATATAAAAGACATATCTGGACTTCCAGACGATCCAATATTTGAAGCCACAACCGCACCTAATGCACTTGGTATTGAGTCTTTAAGGATTGACGATACAGAATATAAGATATTAAATGAAATAGCAAAGGATCTAGGGAACAATACAAATGCAAGAGGAAAAATAACTATGTTTACAGAGAAGGATACTTGTGGAAGTTGTAATTACATCATCAGACAATTTACAGAGAAGTTTAAGAACATTCAAATTGAAGTACTTCATAATCAAGGAAATCCTATCGTACCAACTAAAAAAACGGGAGGCTAGACCATGATTCCTAAATTAAAATATAGAGAGATTTTGAACTCATTTGATGAAACATTTCAGGAATACAAATATAGGAACATGAGTAATTTGGAAGCATTAGCCAAGACTTTCGAAGATTTCGAGCTAATAATGAATAGTGGTGATCTAGAAAAAGCTACAATTTTAGTTAGGTATAGTGAGCTAGTTTTAAAGCAACCCTACGTGTTTCATAAATCAAAAGATATAATAATAAAGCTTTTAGATGAGGTTGACTACGAAGTTCTACGACAGAAACTATCTGCAAGCGAATATGAAGAATTAATTACCCGAAAGAATGAAGTTTTATTTAACCTAAGTAACAAACAATTAACTAATAATGCAAGAGCTATGTGGTACTATGATGAAATGATTAATGAAGTTAACAACTACTATAATTCGATAACTTCAAAAGACAAAACTCCTGATCAAATTGCAAAAGAAGTATTGGATAGATTTAAAAGAGATTGTAGAAACACAAAGAGTGAAAAAATTGGAGTCTACACTACATTAGCTGAAAGATTGTTAGAGGACGGTTTGACGGATACTGTTGAACTTAAACATATTGAAATAACCCTTAAAGAATTTAACATTGATGATGTTGGAGAACAACTATCTAAAAATGAAAAACAAAAATTGCAATTGAGAATAGAACGGGTATTAGATCGTTTGGCATATCATTAAGGCTCAACTGGCGACGATTGCATGGGTATTTCAAAAGTTTTGTGTAAACTTGGTTTAAAACTTCAACAGCAAAATCGTACTATACAACAAACCAAACACAAAAAAACTTAATAAACGCTTAAACTAACTTTCAAAGGCTTATTCCAACTCGAACGGCGAGGAGGAATGAGCCTTTTAAGCATGCACACGAGAGTCTCGCAGAGATGAAGGTTCTGGCGAGAATCTAGTGTCCCATAAGCGGATTTTTTTCTAAAAGAAGAAAGGCTGCCGAGTTACTCGACAGCCGTGGGGGAGAGAAAGAGCCCTACACTATCCCAAAGAGAGAAAACAGCTACTCACCACTTAACCGGCAAAGAATGATAACCAAACGCTAAATCAATCATGGCACTTGCTTCTTGACGCTTCAACAAATCTTTTGCGCGGAATGTGAAGAAGCCATCTGCGCTTATCTTCGTATCAGGATCGACGATGCCTTGTGAAGCAAGAGTAGTGATCGCATCTTTTGCCCATGCATCGGCTTTGTCTTGCAGCTTCACTTTGCTGGTTGCCACGGGTTCAAGCTGCTTCAAAGTTTGGATCATGACAGCAGCGGCTTGTCTTGAAATAGGTGCCGAAAGGTTTAAATCAGGGAGGCTCGCGGCCAATTGCTGTCTATTCATGTCTTCGTCCCCGGGAAATCCATACCAGCCATTTGCTTTGACCAGAGCGTCAATAAATTCGCCTTGTGTCATGGTACCTGTAGGATCAAATTTACCTTCCGTTTTTGCTCCCATAATGGAAAGAGCGCTGACATTGCTGATATAGGTCTTATGGCTACTGGTGTTAGGGACGTCTGAGTAAGTCTCCTTCCTATCCATTTTTTGTGAATGGGCAACGGCGTGTGTGACGTCTTTCGGCGTGGAATAATAGAAGTATTGGATGTTGCTGTTTTTGTCTTCCTTGAACGCGAGTTTATTGCCTTCCTCATCTACAAACAGCAGTGGATGAATCATGCGCAGCTTTTGTTTTCCACCGGTTTTATCTTCCAGCATGAGTGAGCCATTCTCGTAGGCAATCGAAGTGCGGTTCCAAAAGCCACGCGTATTTTGGTACAGCCCGATATATTTTTGTGCATCTCTTTCACTCAAGGGAGAGTAAACAGGCTCTGCTTTTTCTTTTTCGGGGAAATAATGATCCATGAACTCTTTGAAAATATCGGATCTCATGTCCGAGTCATTGTTGTAGGACATATAAAAGGCGGTTTTTTGTTCAGGGATCAATACGATCAGGGAAGCATGGCCAGGTATGTTTCCTCCCTTGAAAACCACGTGCTGACCATTTGCCAGCTCTCTATAGAGGTTTTCAAAGCCTACTGTTGTGACCGGGATGTCCTTTTCCGCGAAAATCTGGTAAGAATGCATCAAGTCTAGGCTTTTCTGGCTGACAATTTCCTTGCCGTCAAATTTCCCGTTTTGCAGCTGCATGATCAAGTACTTGGCCATGTCTTCTCCCGTTGATAGAATGCTTCCCTGCGGAGCATCACTTGGAATGAATCCTTCTGCGGGATGTGGCTCGCCATTAGGGCGGTAATGGGCAGCCATTCTCTTCAAGAGCTCAGGCTTTAAGCGAACGCTACTCGAGGTCATTCCGAGAGGCTTGAACACTTTTTCATCCATATACTGGGCAAAGGGGATTCCACTTGCTTTTTCCACGGCGTAGCCAGCGAGTAAGAATCCTGTATTATCGTAGGAATAGACCTCGCCAGGTGGTCGGATGACGGACGGCATTTTATTCTTTGAAACGAATTCAGCCATCGAGATGTCCTGCTCGATGTATTGTGGACCGAGAAAGGTAGTGATGTCAGGAGAATCGAAGCCGCTTGAATAGGTAAGCATGTCGTACAGAGTGAGCGGTTTTCCCGTCTTATTGGGAATCTTTAGCCCGCCGAGATATGCCTCTACATTATGATGCAGGTCTATTTTGCCCGCATCGACTTGCTGCAAGACCGCCATGGCGGTAAAGGTTTTCGTTACAGAGCCAATTTGGAACACTGTGTCTTTATCAACAGGGATTTTCTTTTCCTTGTCAGCGAAGCCGTATCCTTTGTTCACGAGGACCTTGCCATCACGGACGACAGCAAAGTTGGAACCATTCACATTAAATTTTTTCATCTTCTCTGCAAACAGTTGATCGGCAAACGCTTCTACTTCTTTTGCATCCAGCGGTCCTTTTATGTTATTGGCAGCAATGGAAGCAGTCTGATTTATTTCCATTGCACCGAGTGGCTGGGTGCATACGGCAATCAAGGTCGCGGAGAGAAGAAAAACCGTGAGACTCATTTTTTGAAAAGCTTTTTTCATGTGTGATTCTCCTTTGGGTTTTGCTAATACGTTTTGTCGCACCGACTCCGAGAGTGAGCGCTTGAGCACAGTATGGCAAAGCTCTTGTCATACTCGGTAGTAACTTTCTGTCATATGACACTTTGGCACTGGCTCATACGCAGGTTCCAAGAGCATATGAAAAAGACTGCCGAGTTTCTCGACAGCCTTAAAGTAGGGGAGAGTAATTATTAATCTTTCAGCTCGGTAATCACTTTTGAGGCGCGTTTTTCATCCGGGGTAGGGAACATTTGAAATTGATGCTGAAGCTCGATTTCCTTCTCATTCAAGTCACTTGAAACTTTTTGCTCAGCTTGTCCCCTGTGTTTATCGCTATTTTCCACGACCATTCACCTCCCTCAAAGGAGTAGGGTATACAACAAGTCCCTACTTTATCCCAAAAATAGGAAAAGGATGCTTATCGTTTAATCGGCAATGAATAGTAACCAAATGCTAAGTCAAGCAAGGCACTGGCTTCTTGACGCTTCAGTAAATCTTTTGCGCGGAATGTGAAAGAGCCATCTGCGTTTACCTTCGTGTCAGGATCGACGATGCCTTGTGAAACAAGAGCAGTGATCGCATCTTTTGCCCATGCGTCGGCCGGGTCTTGCAGCGTCACTTTGCTGGTTGCCACAGGTTCAAGCTGCTTTAAATTTTGGATCATGGCAGCAGCGACTTGTCTTGTAATTGGTGCCGATGGGTTCAAATTAGGGATGCCTGCGGCCAATTGCTGTCTAAGTCCGTCTTCACTCCCGGCCATTACGTAATGGCCTTCTGCTTTGATCAGGGTGTCAGCAAATTCGCCTTGTGTCATGGTCCCTGTAGGATCAAATTTACTTCCTGATTTCGCTCCCATAATGGAAAGGGCGCTGAGGTTGTTGATATGGGTCTTATAGCTGCTAGTGTTAGGGACGTCTGAGTAGGTCTTTTCCATTTCCATTCTTTGAGATTCGCCAGCAATGTTAACGCCTATTGCTGTTGTATAATAGTAGTAGTTGATGTTACCGTTTTTGTCTTCCTTGAACGCGACTTTTTCGCCTGTCTCATCTTCAAATAGCAATGGTTTAATCATTCGCAGTTTTTGTTTTCCGGTTGCCTCACTCTCAAGCACGAGTGATCCATTCTCATAGGTAATAGAAGTGCGTGTCCAATAGGCACGTGTATTTTGATACAGCCCGACATATTTTTGCGCATCCGCTTCACTCAAGGTCATGTAAACAGGCTCAGCTTTTTTCTCTGTTTCTGGGAAATAATGATCCATGAATTCTTTGTAAATATCAGCGCTAACCATTGAATCATTGTTGTAGGACATGAAAAAGCCGGTTTTATGTTCCGGGATCAATACCATCAGGGAAGAATGGCCTGGCATGTTTCCGCCCTTCAAAACAACTTTCTGACCATTTGCATACTCTGGAAAATAGTTTTCAAAGCCTAAGGTTGTGATCGGGATGTCACCCGCGGAATACTGGTGCGTATGCATCAAATCCAAGCTTTTCTGGCTGACGATTTCCTTGCCGTCAAATTTTCCGTTTTGCAGGTGCATGATCATGTACTTTGCCATGTCATCTGCTGTTGATATAATGCTTCCCTGCGGACCATCAGTTGGATTGGTTCCTTCTAGCGGACGTTGCTCGCCAGTATTAAAGTAATTGGTAGCCATTCTCTTCATGAGCTCAGGCTTCAAGCGTACACTGGTCGAGGACATTCCGAGAGGTTTGAACACTTTTTCATCCATATACTGGTAAAATGGGATTCCACTTGTTTTTTCCACAGCGTAGCCAGCGAGCAAGAATCCTGTATTATCATACGTATAGACTTCGCCAGGTGGTCGGACGATGACCGGCATGTGCTTTGGAAAGAATTCATCCATAGAGATGTCCTGCCCGATGTATTGTGGACCGGTAAAGGTAGTTTCGTCCGGAAATTCGAAGCCGGGTGTGTAGGCGAGCAAGTCGTACATGGTGACTGGTTTTCCTGTCTTATTCGGAATTTTTAGCCCACCGAGATATTCCTCTATATTGGCATGCAGGTCAATTTTACCCGCATCGACTTGCTGCATGGCAGCCAAGGCGGTAAAGGTTTTCGATACTGAGCCAATTTGGAACACCGTGTCTTTATCAACAGGGGTTTTCTTTTCCTTGTCAGCAAAACCGTAGCCTTTGTTCACGATGACTTTGCCATCACGGACGACAACAAAGCTGGAACCAGCCACATTAAATTCTTTCATTTTTTTTGCAAACAGTGGATCAGCAAACGCTTCTATTTCTTTGGCATCCACCGGTCCTTGGGTAGCAATGGAAGCAGTCTGAGTAGATTCAACAGCACCGAGCGACTGTGTGCATGCGGAAATCAAGGTTGTGGAGAGAAGAAAAACAACGAGACTCATTTTTTGTATCACTTTTTTCATGTGCGATTCTCCTTTTTGTGTTACAAAACGTTTTGGCGCACCGACTCTGAGAGCGAGCGCTTGAGCACAGTATGGCAAAGCTCGTGTCATACTCGGTAGTTACTTCCTGTCATCACTTTTCCGACTAACAAATGATTTTGATGAAATGACATGACTTAGCCTGTCATATGACATTTTGATACTGGCTCATGTGACGCGCAGTGGTTTACGGTTATGGCAGACCGTCATTAGTGTGTCGGAAAAAGTATAGATAGGAGAGAATTAGCTTATATGAAAAAAGCGATCATGCGTAACGTTCAAAATGTTATCTTTTTGCTGTATACATTTGTCTCGGGAGTATTTTATTTATGTTTTTACATGGTCAGTATCATGCTTGGCTTGGCCTTGTCCTTTACCGTAGTGGGAATTCCATTGCTCACCAATGTTTTGCGTACAACTCAAACCTTTGTCCAGCATGAACGTATTCAGACGAAGATTTATACGGATATTTCCATAGAACCGTTGGCAATGAGAGAAAGAGCCAAGGGAAATCAATGGATGCAGGCTAAGGCGGAATTATCGGATGTAAAAAACTGGATATCCGTTTACTGGCTGATGAAAAAATTTGTCCTAGGCTGTATCTGCCTGGTGGTCGGAGTGCTCATCTACATTGCACCCGTATTTTTTGCGATCGTACCGTTGTGCTATCCTTTCGTGGAGATACATTTTTTCGGGAGCGTAGTGGATTCAGAGCTGAAGGCATTGCAAATCATGGGTTTAGGATTCATACTCATGATCGGATGCTCCAAGCTAGGGAACGGTCTGGTACAATTAGTTGGTGGGTACACCCGCTTGATGTTCAAAGCAATTAGGAGATGATGGTTTGTTAGATGTCGTGAAACAATGGGCTTGGTATGACTGGGTGATGTTTTTTTTACGTCTGATCGTTTGCTTTTCACTCACCGTTACGACTGTAAAATTTGGAGATTATCTCACGCTACCCTTATGGATTGTTATACTTTGGGAAATGATGGTGTTTTCCGTCCCGTGGATTTGTTTAATGCTGAGCTATCGTTATTATCTGATAGCAGAAATGCTCTTGTTTGGCGGATTATCGATTTATCTCACGTCTATGTTTCCGGAGGCGTACATTACTTTATTGATGCCTGCTTTTTTGATTGCCGCCAATAGTGCGGAGAAATCGTATCGCTGGGCGGCTCCCATTACGATTGTTTTCCTTCCACTGCTGATTGTGCTTTTTTCGCGGGAAATTGATGTCTTCGTGATTTTTTCGCAAGTCGGGCTTGCTTATGCGATAGGGTTTGCCTTTCATTTGCTCATCGTCAATCATCGGCAAAATGAAATTATTCTCAAGCAAAACAGTGTGCTGGAGCAATACCTCACCCAAATCGAGAAAGTGACTCTGCTGGAGGAGCGGGACCGACTCTCAAAGGACCTGCATGATACGATGGGGCATTCCTATGTCTCGATCATCATGGGGCTGGAAACCTTGCGTCAGGATGTAGCGTCGGAGGAAGGGGCGCAAAAGCTCGAATCCCTCTTGCAGCTTGCGCGAAAAGGTATGAAGGAAGTGCGAGGGTACTTGCATCAGATGGGGGCACCGCAAGAGACGCTTCCCTTGGTTCATTCGCTGAGGCAGCTTGCAGAGGAGTTTCAGACACATGCAAAAGTGAATGTGCGGTTTCGTGCAATTGGAGAAGAGTATCCGATCGGTAAACAAGTGAAAATGACCTTGTTTCGCTGCTTGCAGGAATCTTTGACGAATGCCGTACGACACGGGAACGCTACAGACATCGTCGTTTCCTTGCATTTTGAGCAGCAACAGACGAGGCTGGAAGTACAGGATAACGGTCACGGGGTGGATAATTGGGAGGATGGCTTCGGGATCACGACGATGAAAGAGCGGGCCGCGCTTCTGCAAGGAAGAGTATCCGTATACTCAGAGCGGGGAGAAGGAACGCTCATTACTTGTTTGGTTCCGAGGATGGTAGAGAGCACCGATGAAATCATTCGTTTGTTTATCGTCGATGATCACTCGTTTATTCGGGAAAGCTTGCGTTCCATATTAGAGGGACAGCGGGACCTGCGGGTAGTCGGGTTAGCAGAGGATGGGGTCCAGGCTGTGGCGCTGTGCGAGGAGCTGGAACCAGATCTTGTGCTGATGGACTTGGAGATGCCGAATATGGACGGGATTACTGCGACAAAACGAATAAAGGAAAAATGGCCCGGTATTCGTGTCCTTGTCCTGTCTACGTTTCAAGATACTGAAAAAGCCAAGGAAATCATGCGCAGTGGTGCAGACGGATATCTTTTGAAATCGATCGATTCACGAGAGCTTGCGGAAACGATTCGCCTCGTCCATCGCGGTGGTACGATGATTGCACAGGACCTGTTTCATAAAATGCTGGATGCACAGCCAGCAAGCGAACAGGAAGATTTGCTCGGTGCACCGAAACAAAGCGAAAAAGACGAGAATGCTTATGGTTTAACGAAGCGGGAGCAGGAGATTTTGCAGATGCTTTCCCAAGGCATGCGTTATAAAACAATTGCTTCCAAGCTGTATTTGTCAGACGGGACCGTGCGTAACTATGCGTCTGCTCTGTATGACAAGCTCGGGGTGCGGAATCGGGATGACGCGGTACAAAAAGGGAAAATGGAAGGACTTCTGTAACGTGTGATAGCCAGGGAGAGTAGGCCCTGGTTTTTTTTGTATAGGTCATTTGACAGCTATTTACAGATAGTTGTATATTAAACTATCAAATGAACCCCCCTATATATAAACAACTCTTCTATCCAAACTCCACGAGGAGGAATGACACGATGGAAATGTCTATCACAAGAGGACTCTCAGAATTAAAGTTACTCGATAAACGAATTCAAAAAGGAATCAATGAAACGACTTTCATGTCTTCGGCCATTGGACCTAAGCCAGTAACTGGTTACACGTCAACAGAACTGTATGTGGAAACAACAGAGCGCAACTACCAATCCACCATTGATTTAATAAAAAGAAGACAAAAAATTAAGTCGCTGATCGTCGAGTCCAACGCAAAGACGATGGTAACGATAAGCGGCAAGAAAATGACAGTTGCCGAAGCAATCGAGCGAAAAACCTCCATTCAATATGAGAAATCACTGCTGGAGAAAATGAGAAGAGATTACAACCACGCTGTCATGCAGGTTGAAGAGAAAAATGAAGAAGTACAGCTGCGATTGGAAAAGCTGCTCGAAGCGAACTTTGGCAAAGACTCCAAGGTGAAGGATACGGAAATGGAAGCGATCTCCAAACCGTTTAAAGAACAAAATGAAGCGAAGCTCGTAGACCCCTTGAAGCTGAAAGAGAAAATGGATACGCTTAGTAAAGAAATTGACGAGTTTGAGTGTGAAGTCGATTTTATATTAAGCGAATCCAATACGATTACCAAAATCAATCTTGTGGATTAACAGTGTGATTTGCTAATCATTTGAATAGCTGATAAACGAGAGTCCCTTGCCTGGTGGGTTAACCAGGCCATCCTAAAATTATTTGGTGAATATGCGGATGAAAGCTCAAAGCTTAGCGCTCAGATTTCAAACCTTACGTATCAAAGCTCTTTAGGCTCAAAGATCAGGACTTAGGCGTTAAGACTCGATGAAATCTTGGAGTACTGGTCCCAAAACGTGCACTCTCTGGACTTTTCAGCAACCACCAAGCTAAATGGTTAGCAACTAGCACCATACAAAGTAGAGATATGTTGAGAGAAGATTCTCAGCGAACCTCTACTTTTTTATTTTTTAAACGAAACGGTTAAGAGCTAGCATAGATATGTCGATACAAATAGGAAGAAAAGGAAATATATTGATTGTGCCATACAAGGAAAGTCAGGGAGTGAAGTAATGGAATTTGAGTTTCATGTTACCTTCAACGATCTACAACTTGATGAAAAGGAAGCTTTTATCGATCTCTGCCAATCGCAACATGTGAAACCGGTCATGATCGTTTTGGATCAGGGAAATTACATCAATCAACCGATGATAACAGGAGTAATCAAGCGAGCAGATTTTCATGAAGCGAATATAGAGATGGAAAAGGTTGCAGCTACGTTTCAAAACAACGGTTTTACCATCGTCCGAAAAAAAGTAGAGATTTCTCCAAAGGAAGAAACGTACTTTCACCAGCCCATCCTAAAAAACTCGAAGCCTTACTTCGAATGGCATGGCAAAGTACAGGTCGATGATGTCGATGCGTTACGAAATTTATGTGAGGATCATGGCGGGCATATTTCGAGAAACTCATTGAATGCGAATGGAAAGGTGAGATTCATCACTGTCCGAGAATATGAGAGCCCGAAACAGTTTTACGATCGAGTAGAAATGATACATACCATATTGCAAGCAAATCAGATCGAGTTAATCAAAGAACAATACGAACTATGTATTTATGACAGCCGAGAAGAACTGGACAGCGGCTGGATATCCTAATTTTTAAGATGGAGGATCATGATGATAACATATGATGATGTAGCAGAGTTAGAATATGAGGCGAGAGAGCTAGTAGTTTTGGAAGCACTGTTGAGAAGAATTGCTCTTGTGAATATGCCCTTTGTATTAAAAGGCAGCCTTCTCACCAGACAATATTTGGACAACCGAGAGATTCGGGACGCGGATGATATTGACTTATTGTATGCGGGGAAGATCAGGGACGTCGAGCACGCCCATGAAGTATTTACACAATGGATGATTCAAGTAACCGAAATGGATCTGAACGACGGCGTCGTGTTTAGAAGCTTTCGTGAAAATGCCTTTTGGAGATATATCGATTACGCAATGGCAGATGATTTTCCGACGATAAATACGGATATTGCCTATTATTTCAAAGGCCAAACAAGGGAAGCGAATGATTATAACGAGCTTGATCTTGATATTTCGTTTAACCTGGAAATGGAAGCAGACCCAGTTCCGCTACAGTACCAACCTGCTTTCGGGGAAAGCTTTCTGGTTCCGTACACTGTGCCTCTGTCCATCCAGGTTGCTTGGAAGCTGCATCAAACAATTGTCAGACCGAGGTTTAAAGACTTGTACGATTTGAAATTTTTACTCGCTCACCCGTCCTATGACAACGATGCGCTCAAGGCAACATTACAGGCGCTCGTGAACGAATGCAGTATCGATCCATCTATTAAAAATGCGGATATGAAAAAGGTGCTTGTTGATGATTTGCATTACATATACGATTCGTTAACCTACGATTACGACTTGAGAAAATATGCGGGCAGCATGGATCGTGGCCTCTATTTTACGCAGTTTGTCAGTGATTTGCGTAAAAAGATGGATTTTGCCGGGATTAATGGGGAAGCGTTTGAAAGTTTGCCAAGTCCAACACCCAAAAAATTGTAACAGGATAATAAATGAAGTAGGCTTGTTCCTTCTGTTAGGGTAGAAGGAGTGAGCTTTTTTTATGGGATACAAGTTTAATGATGAAATTGGTCGGAACATTCCCCATCAACATCAATGAATAATACCCTACATTAACCCAAATACAATTGCACAGCAGCTCGTGAAACAAAATGCGCGAGACAACAGGAAAAGGTGAAAGTAGTAACGAAAATGGCAATATCCCGTGAATCCGCAATTGCACGGAGATTCAGGGGATACTAATCGTGGATTGTGTACGAAATCTCGCGTTTTTGGTTTGAAGCTGAGCGGCAGTCTTGGACGATATGATCACGTTATCCTGCCGCTGTTTTCTGTTATCAATACCAATGATTATCCCAAAAAAGCAATAGAACGCTTCACTTTCCTGGCAAATGCAATGGGATTATCAATTGACTCCCAATGAATATACATAAGACGCGGGTTGTCAAAGAGCCAGTGATTATGGACTGCTGTTACCTTTATCCCGTTTTTGCGAAGGTTTGACAATAAACGGTTTACTTGGTTTTGGAAGAGAGCCGTTTCCCCTAAACATAGTGCACGTCCCGAACTGTTCAAGGATTCGAATGAGAACAATTGATAGCGGACCAATGGAGATGTGGTTTTTCTGCCTAATATAGACGCATTGAATACTCTATTTCTGGAGACGAAACAAACGGGACCTCTTGTAATTTCATGCTCTGTTCCACCTAAAATGGCTGAAAATCGGTTACACAGTCTTCTAAACTGGGGACTTGCCTTTGCTTTTGCATTTACTTTGCCCATATCCGTCATCCTTTCGATTATGATGAAATGAAAACTTCATGGCTCCACCATGTTAACCCAGGAATGCGATGGACTCTTTGGTTTTCCTAGCGAATACGATAGGGTTTTCTATCGCTTCCCAATGCATGTACATTAAGCGCGGGTTTTCTTTTAGCCAGTGGTTGTGAAGTGCGGTCACTTTAATTCCGCGCTTGCGGAGATTCGACATCAAGCGGTTCACCTGATTTTGGTGAACGGCAGTCTCTCCCAAACAAAGGGCACGGCCCGACTTATCAAGGGATTCAAACGAAAACATTTGAGCTCGAACTAAAGGAGATAGCGTTCGTCTTCCTAAGATGGTTTCTCGAAGATTTGTAAGCCGCATGACAAAACAAACCGGCCCACTGTCAATTTCCGACTCGCCCCCTAATATTCTTCCAAATCGGGTACAGAGTCTTTTGAATTGTGGGCTAACCTTCGTTTTCGCTTTATGCGCCATAGTAATCCTCCTTTTGTCAATCTAGAAATAGCTTATGATTGACAGAAAAAAGGGAAATGAGTAATTTGTGGTTTTTTACATGAAAAAGACACACATTTCATTCCAGAGCTTTTAGCAATACGTGGAGCTAGTTGTATAAGCTCGTGCTCGCAGTTTCGTCCAGCTTGTAGAAAAGATGGACTGTCATGAAAAGAATAGAATCGCCTGATTGACCACATACTACAAACGCTATATCTATACCATGAGAGGTGGAGCGTCCGGATGAGTATGACAATGAGTCGGCCCGTGACCGACGTACTTAATAAACAAGTTGCCAACTGGTCTGTGCTGTATATGAAGCTGCATCATTATCACTGGTTTGTCAAAGGACCGAATTTCTTTACCCTGCATGAAAAATTTGAGGAGCTATACAACGAGGCAGCCAAAAATGTGGATGAGCTGGCAGAACGGCTGTTAACGGTTGGGGGCAAGCCTGTTTCGACGTTGAAGGCCTGTATGGAGCAGGCTTCCATTAAGGAAGCGACAGGTGGAGAGTCTGCGGATCAGATGGTAGAGGCAGTCGTGAACGATTTTACACTCCTGATCAAAGAACTCAAAGAAGGTATTACAGCCGCGGAAGCAGGGGACGATGAAGCGACTGGCGATATGTTCTTAGGGATCATGGACAGCTTGCAGAAGCATGTGTGGATGCTGCAAGCCCACTTGGGAAAATAACAAGAAATTCTTTTATAAGCAAAGCTGATGCCATGGGGTATCGGCTTTTTTCCTATGTACTCATGAAGGCAAAGTGCAGAGCTGGTCTGATTTGGGGCAACCCCCTTGTTCCCAAGAAAGACATGCTGGTGTAAACTAACCTTGTGTGAAATAAAGTAAGCACTTTCATGATGGAAAGGATGTACATTCCCATGGCATCACCCTATGTTACATTTAATCGCGGGCAGTGGAGTGCTCTGCGGGCTTCCACGCCGTTGACCATATCTGATAACGAGCTTTCCCTTTTGCAGGGCTTAAACGAGAAAATGTCCATGACCGAAGTCTCCGACATTTACCTTCCGTTGTCCCGTCTGCTGAATTTGTATGTCGGGGGCACGCAGGAGCTGTACCAGGCGACTCACACTTTTTTAGGGAACCAGGATGGCAAGGTTCCATTCATTATCGGTATCGCAGGCAGTGTGGCTGTAGGCAAAAGCACAACGGCTCGCATTTTGCAGACGCTGTTGTCCCGCTGGCCGAATCATCCGAAGGTGGATTTGGTAACGACCGACGGGTTCCTGTATCCGAACAAGGTCCTAGAAGACAGAGGAATCATGAAGCGCAAGGGATTCCCGGAGAGTTATGACTTGCGCCGCTTTATCAATTTTTTATCCGATGTAAAATCGGGTTTGCCTGAAGTGAAAGCACCAGTTTATTCCCACCTTGTATATGACATCGTGCCAGATGAATGGCAGACCGTCAGACAGCCTGACATTTTGATTGTCGAAGGCTTGAATGTGCTGCAACCGCCTAGAGGTGACGAAAACGATACTCGTATTTCCGAGGTCATTGTTTCGGATTTCTTTGACTTCACGATCTACGTACACGCGGAAGAGAAGCACATCCTGCAATGGTATGTAGAGCGGTTCAAGCTGCTGCGTCAGACTGCGTTCTCCGATCCATCCTCGTATTTCAAGCGTTACGCGAGTTTGTCTGATGAGGAGGCGACTAAGGTGGCCACCGGTATTTGGACGGAGATCAATGGAGCTAACCTGCGTCAAAACATTTTGCCGACGCGTGTTCGCGCTCAATTGATTTTGGACAAGGGGCAGGATCATAGGGTACAAAGCGTGAAGCTGCGCAAGCTGTAAATAAAAAGGTGGAGGACGGTTGTCATGAAAGTGATTAGCGCCTGTTTGATCGGCTGTGAATGCCGTTACGATCAGAAGTCATGCTTGAACCAAGAGCTGGAGCAATTGCTCCGGGAAGGAAAGGCCATTCCCGTCTGTCCTGAACAGCTGGGAGGCTTGCCAACACCACGACCGCCAGCCGAAATCATCGGGGGTACGGGAGATGATGTTCTGGATGGCAAAGCACGCATCATAGACGACACTGGCCGAGACGTTACCGAGGAATTTTTGATGGGGGCGAACCAAGCACTGAAGCTGGCGAAAACGGTTGGAGCCACATCTGCTATCTTAAAAGAAAACAGCCCGTCCTGTGGGAGCTCCTTCGTTTACGATGGCAGCTTTTCCGGGAAAAAAGTGCCGGGTGTCGGGCTGACGGCAGCGCTGTTTCGCAGAAACGGGATTGAGGTAACATCTGAGGTGAAAACATCTAATGAATAACAAAGGGGGGCGCGATGAATAGCGTCCCCCTTTACAATCTGCTCATATAATAAGCGGTCTCTTCAAGCAACTCCTGTATTTTGAACCAAGAACGCCAAAGAGAAAAACTGAAGAAGACACATGCAACAAATGCTAACGCAGGAAGGCTATGATCGCGAATAACATTTCGCAGTATAAACCAAACGGACAGTATGTACGACAAGATTAGGAAATAAAAGATGACATTGCGCTCTTCTCGAATGAGCAGATCGATTTTATCCTCCAGTAATGAAAACTCCAGTTGGTTGTCTTTGTGCATTTGTTGGCGATCCACTCGAGCGTCTGGGGTTGCAAAGCTGTACAGCTCTATTTCTTTCCTGTTTGGTTCCTTGATAAATTCCACTTGAAACATTACACCTGTAAAAATCGATCGTTTCATGTACAGATTGTCGGTATAGAGGCGATTTTGATTTTCCCATACTTGCAAGATAATAAACGAAGCAATGAATAGTGTGAAGACAATCATCAATTTCCAGTACGGTATCGGTACTATCTTTTTTCGAAAAGAACGATCTAGCTCCATACGATCAAATCCTTTGAAATATTTTCCATATAATACCACAAAAAAGACCCTTCACGAAGCATAATGCCTGATAGAAGGGTCTTCCTAATTTTTACAACTCCTTCAACAACCTCTCCAGCTTCTTCTGCTGTTCTTTCCGCTTCTTTTTCGCAATCCGGTCTTCTTCTTGCAATGCCATGACAAGGGAGAAGCACATCAAGACCATGATGACGGTAAAAGGCAGTGCTGCCACTATGGAGGCTGTCTGTAGGCCTTCCAAGCCGCCGCTTAACAACAGAACAATCGCGATAGCGGATTGGAGGACGCCCCAGGTGATTTTTACCCGATTCGACGGGTCCAGGTTGCCATCAGAAGACAGCATGCCGAGCACGAAAATAGCGGAATCCGCTGATGTAATAAAAAAGGTAATGATTAACAGAATCGCAACGACAGCGAGAATGTACCCCATAGGCAACTGCTCCAGGGCGAGGAACAACGCAGTCGATATGTCACTTTGTACCGCCGCCCCTATAGGCGCTTGATCAAAAATTTCAAGATGAAGAGCAGTTCCGCCAAAAACCGAAAACCAAATAAAGCTCAACAAACTCGGAACGAGCATCACGCAAATGACGAATTCCTTGATCGTGCGACCTTTGGAGACGCGTGCGATAAACATGCCGACGAACGGCGCCCAGGCAATCCACCACGACCAGTAAAACAGTGTCCAGTTGGCTACCCATGTCCCTTGTGTAAAAGGGGTCAGTCGCAAGCTCATCGAGATGAGATTGTTCAAATAACTGCCCAGTGTGCTGGTGAAGGCGTCAAAAATAAATGAGGTTGGTCCCAGTACGAGCGTTAGCAGGAGGAGCAACAAAGCGAATACCAGATTCGTATTGCTCAAATACTTGATACCTCGATCCAGCCCTGTCGTAGCCGAGAGCAGAAATAGCACTGTAATTATGGAAATAATGACGATCTGCACTGTGGTACTGGACGGCAGTCCAAAGAGGTGAGACAAGCCCCCATTTATTTGCAGAGTTCCGAGGCCAAGTGAGGTTGCGACACCGAATGCCGTGGCGATGACAGCCAGAATATCGATCCCTTTTCCGAGCGGTCCGTGTATGCGTTCACCGAGCAGTGGGCCAAAGGTGGAGGAAATCAAGCCCTTCGCCCCTTTGCGAAATTGAAAATACGCGAGAGAGAGTGCGATGAGAGCGTAGATCCCCCAAGGATGCAGACCCCAGTGAAAAAACGCATAGCGCAGAGCAGTTTGTGCGGCTTCGGTCGTTTGTCCAGTCACACCTGCTGGCGGAGCGAAGTAATGAGAGACGGGCTCTGCCACTCCCCAAAAGACAAGACCGATCCCCATCCCAGCAGAAAACAGCATGGCAAACCACGTAGGCAGCGAGTATTCCGGCTCATCATCGTCGCTCCCCAAAGGGATTTGTCCGTATCTGCTAAAGGCAAGGAAGATGCAAAAGATCAGAAAACCGAAAGTCACGATTAAATAAAACCAGCCAAAATTCGTCGTGGTCACTTTCAGGACATGGGAAGCCGCAGAGGCGAACAGCTCAGGAGAAATCGCGCCGAACAGCACAATGACAAATACAATGACCAAGGATATCAGGAAAGTCATCTTTATCCTCCCGGGAATCTACAAGAAATGGTAATAGTTTATCATCCCGCGGGATTTCCAAGATTATTCCACTGGAGTTACGATGAAAACGTCTCGATAAACCGATTCGCTGCTTTGGATAGATGGCGTCCAGACTGCCAAACGACAGCAGCGGAAGAATAAATAGAAGTACCGGAGAGTCGAATCCCGCGAATTTGTTCGCTCTGATGAGTTTCCCATGCCGAGATGGGGACGATGGAGGAACCGACAGAGGAGGCGACCATGCTGACGATGAGCGAGATGTCCGGGCACTCACAGATGACATGCGGTTCCACGCCTAGACGGGAAAATTCCTTGATAATCAAGTCGTAGATGCCCAATCCTGGCGTGCTCGGCATGATGAGCGGGAGCTGGGCGATCTCGCGCATTTCGATTTCTTTGCGATCGGCATAAGGGGAGGTGGCAGGAACAATGAGCACAAAATCCTCTTCCTCCAACGGAATCATGGTGCAGTTGTTCAATGAGTGGGGGAGACGTACGATAGCGACTTCTATGGTTCTGCGCTCCAGCCACTGATTGAGGAGCTGCGTATCGCCTTTCCAAATTTTATACGTAATGAGCGGATATTTTTGCTGAAACACGCGAATTTGTTCTGGCAGACGATAGGCCGACAGTGCGCTGACACCGATGGAAAGCGTCCCACGAATGCCTTCGCCTGTCTCTTTGACCTCGGAAAGGGCTTCCTCCATTTGATGAACGATATTGAGGGCCTGTTTGTAGAGAGTGACGCCTGCTTCTGTCAGAACCATTTGTTTGCCTGAGCGCTCAACAAGCAAGGTTCCGAGTTCCTCCTCCATTTGTTTCAGTTGCTGGCTCAAAGGCGGCTGGGCCATGTTCAGCCTTTTAGCCGCTCCCGTTATCTGACCTTCTTCCGCTATGGCGATAAAATAACGCAGTTGCCGAATGTCCACACACAATGCCTTCTTTCCTTACGAGAATGGTTCCATATGAAAACGATATGAAAATTAGATTTTATGGATATTTTTCATATTGATGAAGCTATGATAGCATGTTTCCTGTGAATCTTCACTTCATGGAAAAGACATAAAGGAAAGAAGGGAAATCCGTGCGTACGTGGATGGAAAAGCTATTTCACTTGCGCGCTTACGACACGACGTTTCAAAGGGAACTCATCGCCGGATTTATTGGCTTTGTCACCATTGTTTACATTGTTGCCGTAAACGCTTCGATTTTAAATGATGCTGGAATACCGATGGAAGCAGGCATTCTGGCGACTGTATTGACGGCATTTATCGGGTCACTTCTTATGGCCTTTTGGGCAAATGCACCTATTATTCTGGTTCCCGGCATGGGGATCAACGCCCTGTTTACGTTCACGTTATGCAAATCGATGGGCCTCACTTGGCAAGAAGCATTGGCAGCTGTTTTTGTTTCGGGTCTGATCTTTAGTGTCATTGCCTTTACAAAGGCCGCGAAAATATTGTCCAGTGCGATACCCGCTTCGCTAAAAGAAGCGATTACCGTAGGGATCGGGCTGTTCTTGACCTTCATCGGTCTGCAAAAAGGCGGGCTAATCGTTATGAATCCGTCTACATTTGTCGCGCTGGGTGACGTGTCCAGCCCGCATGTGATCGTCACGCTGATAACTTTGATTGTTACGTTGATTTTGTTTGTTCGTAATGTACCGGGCAACTTCTTGATCGGTATTGCGGTTGGTACAGGACTTGGCTTTTTGTTCGGGATTATCGAGCCAGGAGGGGGAGGCTCGTTTTCATTCGCGGATTACGGAAGCGTATTTGCGGGTCTTTCCTTTTCAGCCATTTGGGCGTTGCCATTTTGGATCGCGACCTTCTCATTGGCGATGGTCATCGTCTTTGAAAATATCGGCTTGATTCATGGGCATACCTCGATGCTTGGGCAGCCGGAGAAGTTTGGCCGGTCGCTGCAAGCGAATGCATTGTCGGCTGCCATCTCTGGCATTCTGGGAACCAGTCCGACGGTTTCGACGGTAGAGACAGCCGCAGGAATCGCAGCGGGAGGACGGACGGGACTGACCGCACTTGTAACAGGTACCTTGTTCCTGCTCTCGCTCGGTTTGCTTCCTGTCATCAAAATGATTCCAGATGGAGCCATTGCTCCGGTGCTCATCATCATTGGCGCACTGATGCTGCAAAATGTACAGAATATCAATCTGAAGGACTTCTCGGAAGGCTTCCCTGCCTTTTTGATCATCGCGATTATCCCGTTGTCCTACAGCATTGTAGATGGAATTGCGTTTGGATTCGTGGCGTATCCGCTCTTGAAGCTCGCATTGGGCAAACGCCGTGAAGTGCCTGCGCTCATGTATGTCATCGCGGGATTGTTCTTGCTGAATCTCATGCTGCCGATCTTCGCATAAAAGAGAAGGTTTCCCTCGACTTGTGTCGGGGGTTTTTTTGTTCTGTTCTCCCGTGCGATTTGCCTCGTAAAACCATCTTAAAAACAATGAAAAAGTCCCTTTGCCAATGAGAGAGGCAAAGGGATTATTCACGGAGAGATGCGCATTGATTATCGTTTTACCAGCGTAAACGCTTGTTTTACTTGGTCCAGAGACATCATCAGAGGGATGAATTTCTTCCCTTCTTTGCTTGCTGGATCAAATACTGTGTCTTGTGGCAAGCTTGCTACATAAACCGTGTTGGTTGCTTGGTTACGTGCAATTTCGACGCCGACTGGTGGCTCGTCCGGGTTGTTCAGTTTTTTCCAGTCATTCAGGTCAAACGCGGTGATAACTACAACAGGTGTACGATCTTCCGCTTTGTCAGCATTGAAGATGAAGCGGGTTACACTCTTTGCTTCTGGCAAGTATTCGTCTGCATTTGGGCCTGTTTTTTCCTCAACAAGGATGTTGCCATTCCAAGATTTTGGACCTTTAAAAGTAAAGGCTGCGTCTTGGCTTTTGAAAGTATCATGATAGACTTCGAGTGGTTTTACAGCTGGTTCGAAGTTGGCACTCATCAATTCCCATTTGGTTTGGTTCCACTTCCATTTGGATTTGAGGTAGCCGCGAACATCTGCATTGTAATCACCAGTCAGGCGCTCTGTGCCTTCCAGTACGTAGAGGCCATTTTTGTTTAGGTCGATCGGTTTCAGTTCGACGAAGTCCGCTCCGACTACGCCTGCTTTGTTTTTATCGAGACCTGGCAGGCTGAGTTCTTTCGCTTTTCCATCTTTCACGGTGTAGATGTGATTGGTTGTGTAGCCGCCGCTTCCGCCAGTGCTTGCAGTAACCATGATCTCGCCTTTTTTATCGTAAGTGAAATCTTGAACGGACAGCTTCGGCTCGTAGCCGTTGTCCTTCACGTCGATGTTAAAAGATTTCTTCGTTTTGCCATCTGTTACTTTGATGGTGAGGTCCTTCACGTATGGGCTGTTTTTCTCTTTTTTCCCGTACAGAACCACTGTGTCTGCGGTTTTGTCACCCGTTACGTCTGCTGTTTTTTTCGTAATCTCTTGCAAGCCTTTTGTTGTAGCAGTTGTGTTGCTTGCATCTGCTGTGATTGCATACCCTCCAGTGAAAAGTACGGAAGTTAGTACTGTTCCTGTTACGAGTTTGTTCAAGTGTTTCAAGTGTTTCATGTGGTGAATCTCCTCCCCAGTCTTGCTGACTGATCATGATGTAAATGTGTAGTCTGCTGCATCTTGGCTTGTCCTTGCTACACGTTCATTATGTACGATAGGGTGGCTGCATTGGTTACAGACTATCGACATAAATCCTACAAATCGGTAACAGGTAAAAGTTAGGGGGCTAGGAGGTTGCTCGCTTCTTTTAGCAGTGCCTCGCTGCTTTGCTCCAACAGCATGGGATAGAGACGTGTTTTGTCTGGAGCTAACGCGAGGAGCTGATCATATACCGCAGCGGAGGCATAGAGCAAGTCAGAATCGTGGATAATCTGCTGCAAGGAGCGTTCATCAGCGAATCCTGCGGTCATGTGTTGAATCTGTTCGATACCTGCCTCTTGTACCCGTCTCGCCATCCATTCCCCGCCTTTTTTTCCGAGACAAACAAACCCAACTGCACGGCCTGCCTCCAGGCGAGCGATCTCCAGAAGCGTGCTCGTCTGGGCACTTGCTCCAATGATGAGGACTGATTTGTGATAACGAGCAGCTAATTCTTTTACCTCCTCTGCATGATTGACGGTGGTGACGATTTGGTCGGCATCTTGTATAGCAGAGAGAACATCTGAATGGTTTTCAAGATAGGCAGCCTGAATGGGCTGACCAATGATCTCTTCTATTTTCCTACGATAAAAAGGATGGTCATGCTCGTGACATTCTACCAAGAGCCATCGGGCTTCTTTTTTGGACCGGGAAAGAAACAAGTGCCCGTAAGCAATGGAAGCAAGCATAAGCTCATCCAGCGAAAACGGAAGCTGCTGTGCTTCGGTCATGATGGTTTTGGCGTGATCATAAAGCGATTGCTGCCGCATGCGAAAGGCAGTAATCGCAGAATTGTCGGCGACAGAGGTGCCGCGACCCTTTTGCATATGGACGAGACCTTCATCCCGTAGCTGTGTGTATACAGCATTGATGGTGTTACGGTTGACTTGCAGCTGATCCCCTAATTGGGCAGCAGGTGGGAGCATTTCGCTCGGTTGAAGGTGGCCGAGGCCAACGAGAAGCTTCAATTGTTCTTTGATTTGCACATGAATCGGGATTGGAAAGTCTGGATTTAGCCGCACAAGTGATTGAGTCATGGATATTCGCCTCACAGTTTGGTGTTTGTATTTTATTTTACTAAATATCTAGGTAACTAGCTATTATTTGTGTTTTTGTAAGATAGCTTACAGAACAAGGAAGGGTCACTTGCTACGATGGGAGCAGGAGGTGACTGTGATGAGTGATGAATGGAGCATAAAGGGATTTGTAGCCAAAATGAAGGGGAGAAGCAGAACGCCTTTGAAAATATCTGGCTCGGTTGCTTTGATTGGGGGCCTTGGCGGATTAGTGACGATAGGGGTGTTGGGCATGCTGACGGAATTCACCACCGCTGTTTGGTTGATGGCTTCATTTGGAGCAAGCTGTGTGCTTGCTTTCGTGGCTTGGGATTCGCCGTTATCTCAGCCGCGCAATATCGTCGGGGGGCATTTTTTTACCAGCTTGGTTGGCGTGCTGCTTTATCAAATAGGCGGATCGCAGCTGTGGGTCGTAGCAGTTAGTGTCGGTCTTGCGATTGTCGTCATGCATGTCACGAAAACGACCCATCCTCCTGCGGGTGCCAATCCGATCGTCATTGTCATGGACGGCAAGGGATGGGAGTTTTTATTGTCTCCGGTACTTATAGGTGCAGTAGTGGTTGTGCTGATTGCGCTATTCGTCAATAACATGCATAAGAAGCGTGCTTATCCTGTGTTTTGGGTATAGCAATATCACAGTAAACAATGGCCGCCTTTTATTAGGGGGTCATTTTTTCATGGAGAAAGAAGAGGAGAGGGTGATTGACAAATGAGATGAAATACATAAAAGTATAGGTAACTAGGTATGTGGTGTGGAGAGGATGTATCATGAGTGAGCAAATCGTTCTAGCCAAGAAAACGGTGTTTCAGACACCGACGGACACTCGAATGGGCATTTTTTTCATTCAAAAGGGACTTCTGCGTCTCTCTCGGTTAAACGAGGATGGAAAATCCTTTACCGTGGGATTGCTGGGACCCGGAGCTGTTTTTGGCGAGATTGGGGAAATGGTGCTAGGGTCACGTGCTGTGTACATTGAAGCGATGCAAAAAACGACCCTTACTCATTGGAGTGCGACTCGGATGGAAGAAATGCTGCAAGCATGTCCACCACGCTTGAAAGAAATGATGTATCAGTTGTCAAAACGATTGGGCGAACAAGAGGAGCGGATGGAAAAGCTGGCCTTGGAATCGGTCAGGGATCGCGTGTTGCATCTGTTGGTTCAGTTATGTCAGCGGTTCGGAAAAGCAGAGGGGCCGTTTTGGAAATTGACCGTATCTCTCTCCCACCAGGAGATTGCCAACATGGTAGGGGCGACCAGAGAAACTGTTTCATTAGCATTAGCGAGTTTGGTCGATGAGGGAATGGTGTTGGTGTCCCGCATGTCGATTGCGGTACATGCCTCGAGAATGGTTGATAAAAAAAGAGAATGCAAGTAAAATGATTGAATGCTCAAAACGGGCCGCGGTTCGTAAACTCCCGCGTTATCAAAACTAGGAGGAAATCATATGTTTAATTTTTGGATCGGAGTGCTGTTTGCTCTGGTGAACTTCGGGCTGTTCCTGCTCTGCTACCGATTGTTCGGCAGAATGGGACTGTACGCGTGGATCGGGATGGCAACCGTGCTGGCCAACATCCAAGTGGTCAAAACGATCGAAATGTTCGGCTTGGTCATGACGCTCGGCAATACGATTTATGCTTCTATTTATTTGGTAAGCGATCTATTGAACGAGAAGTATGGGGAAAGAGAAGCGAAAAAAGCCGTATGGTTCGGCTTCTTTACCTTAATTGCGGCTACGATCATCATGCAGCTCGTGCTGGTGTTTGAACCACAGGAAACAGATATTGCCCAAGGTTCCTTAGAGACGATTTTTGGCTTGATGCCAAGAGTTGCACTGGGTAGCTTGTGTGCGTATTTTGTCAGCCAGTTTGTCGACGTGAAAATCTATTCGTGGTTGAAGAAAAAATGTCCGGGCCCAAATCAGCTCTGGATTCGCAATAATGGAAGCACGCTCTTTAGTCAGTTGCTTGACTCGGTTACCTTTTGTACGATTGCCTTTTTGGGAGAATTCCCGATGGATGTTTGGTGGCAAATCCTGTTGACCACCTACCTGATCAAGTTTGTCGTATCGGCAGCTTCGACGCCGGCTCTTTATATCGCACGTAGTATGAAAGTGGACGAAAGCTAATTGACAAAAACACGGAAAAACCGCCAAGGACGATGAAACTTGGCGGTTTTTGTTTTTCCATGTTTAGAAGGATTATACAAACTTTACATCAAATTTACATAAGATTCAGGTTATGCGTTTACCATCTTATAGTAATTACTTCCGAATGATGTGAGGAGGAATGATGCAAGAATGTTGAAAAAAAGAGGGATTACTTCCAGATGGCCAAAGCTGGTGTTAATAGCCGCGGTCATGATGGGAACTGTTTTACCGACCGGGTGGATACCACAGGTAAAAGCCGAGCGGGCTGATCATGTGGTGATCAGTGAGGTGTATGGGGGTGGGGGGAATTCAGGTGCCCATTACAAGAATGACTTCATTGAATTGTATAACCCGACAGACACGGCTGTTTCGCTAGTAGGGTGGTCAGTTCAGTATGCTTCTGCTACGGGTGAGAAATGGCAGGCAACTAATTTGACTGGAAGCATTGCCCCCTATGGATTTTATTTGATTCAGCAAGCGGCAGGACAAGGTGGAGGGACAGAACTCCCTTCTCCTGATGATACTGGAAAGACTGATTTGTCAGGTACGAAAGGGAAAGTCGCTCTCGTCAGCCATACAACACCTTTAACTGGAACAGATGTATCCTCACAAGCAGGTGTTGCTGATATGGTTGGATTTGGTGATGCCAATTCATCTGAGGGCAACTCACCAGCACCAGCTCCCTCGAATACGACCAGTGCCCAACGCATTAGCGACGCCAGTGGCATTGTGCCGAACGGAGGAAATGGCTGGGATACCAATAACAACGGCAACGATTTTATTACAGGGGCACCTACCCCGAAAAACACGCAAAGCCCGGTAGAACCGCCGCTACCAACAGATGTGACCGAAAAGCCGAATGCCACAGAACTCATTTTTGATCATACGGATCCTATCCAAGCAACAATTCGCGGCTATGCCGGTCAAGGGCGGACTATTAAGGTTTATGCGAGTCAGCCTACCGGAACAGGTAACGACACTCCTTTGGCACAGCAAGATTCGGATGCTTCCGGACTGATCGGCCTGACTTTTACCAATCCCGATCCAAATGCACAGGGAGTCTATCTCACGGCAACGGAAGGCAGCAAGAAGGAAAGCGCGAGCATTGAGCTGAGGCCAGCGGTAGCAAGCCCAGCTATGATCCAGGATAAAGTCAGCCTGCAAGCATTGAACGGTGTGGGCGAGCTGCGTGGAGAAGCAGGTGCGGCAGCAGGGAATGCGATACTGCGTGCATACGATCCACAAAAACAACCGCTAATGCTTAGTAACAAAGAAACTGGAACGGCACAGGCAAATGGGTCATTTTCCTTTACGATTCCAAACATCGACCAGTTGGATCATATCCTCGTAACGCAGCAAACAGTTGGGGCATATGGCAAGTCGTTTGAGAGCCCGGAAGTTAGCGTCACCAAGTCAGCCGTAGGTTCGACGACGATTGCTGAAGCAAGAAAAACCCCGGTTGGGACGAACGTGATTGTCGTCGGAACGGTGACCGCGATGTTTGAAGCGGGCGGACAAAACAACGTGTACTTCCAAGATGAGACGGCAGGACTCGTACTTCGTGCGCCAGGGCTGACTGGCAAAGTTGAGGTAGGAGACAAGATCCGAGCTACCGGAAAAATGAATGATTATTATGGACTTGCTCAACTCGAAGCACTCACCAATAACGTGGAAATCGTGCAAAAGCAAGCAGGTGTGCCTAAAACGCAAGTTGTGACTTCCACTGATTTTGCAACTGCTACAGGAGAGGCATTGGAAGGCAAACTGGTAACCGTGAAGGTGGTTACTGTCAAATCAGTATCAAGCGGCAACTATACGCTGGAGGATCAGCACGGCACGTTTGTGTCTCGACCGGATGCCTCTCTTCTGCTACCAGTGAACAAGAGCTATGCAGCTATTACAGGCGTGGTGAACTACGACCGCAATGTATACAAGCTGGTGCCGCGCACTGTTGCCGATCTCGTCGAGGACGAGAATAAAGTCCCGATGGTCACAGCGAGCCCAGCTGGTCCTATGGTGACAAAAGGAACAAATGTCACGCTCACAACGACGATGGCTGACGCTACGATCTTCTATACGGTAGATGGTTCAACGCCCGGCAGAGGAAGCATCAAGTATACGGGACCGATCCAGATTGATACGGATACGACACTTTCAGCCATAGCCGTCAAGGATGGTTACACAGACAGCAATATAGCGATCTTCCGCTATGTGGTTCAAAAAGAAAACATTCGTATCCATGACATTCAAGGAACCTCGCACCGCTCACCGATGACGGATGGAACGGTGACCAATATTCCAGGAATCGTCACGGCCATCGTCAAAAGCGGCAGCAATGTACAAGGCTTTTATATGCAAGACCCGCAACCGGACGCAGATCCATTTACCTCTGAAGGCATTTACGTTTACGAGCCAAAAGCAGCGGTCGCCCCTGGCGATGAAGTAACCGTTAGTGGTACCGTCAAGGAATATGTACCATCGAACAGGGCGGGTACAGACCTCACTCAAACGCAAATTGATGCAACCTCGTACGCCGTTGTAAATCCAGCAAAGGGACTCCCAGACCCACTCATCTTGGGCAAAGACAACTACGAATATCCGAAAGGAATTATCGACAACGACAGTCTCGGCAAATTCGATCCAGACCAAGACGGCATCGACTTCTGGGAAAGCCTCGAAGGCATGCTGGTACAAATCGAAAATCCAATCGTGGTTGGCGAAACCAAGACGTTTACCAATCCACGCGCAACGGAATTTGTCGTCATCGATGATCGAGCCCATCCGAATCAGCCACGTACGCCAGCCGGCGGAGTGGTGCTGGAAGCCAATGATTTTCACCCTGAGCGCATCACGGTATCGGACAAACTCGAATCGATTACTGGAGAAGTAAAAGTCGGCGACAAATTTGACGGCCCGCTGGTAGGTATCATTGATTACAGCTTTGCGAACTACAAGCTGTTCCATACACGAGCGTTTACGGTACAGCCAAGCCATTATGAGCAGCCAGTGACAAGTATTTCCCCAAAAGAAGACAAGCTGACAATCGCTTCGTACAACATCGAGAATTTCTCGGCAAAAACCGATTCTGCCAAAATCAATCGCATCGCCGAGACGATTGTAGACAACATGAAAGCGCCGGATATTGTCGGAGTGGTGGAAATGCAGGACGATAATGGCCCGACGGACAATGGGCAAACAGATGCTACGCAGTCTGCGGACGCATTGATCAAAGCAATAGCAAACAAAAACGGACCGACTTACCGATACATCGATATTGCGCCACAGAACAATCAGGATGGTGGACAGCCAGGAGGAAACATCCGTGTCGGCTTCTTCTACAACCCAGAACGGGTTCAGCTGGCAGCAGGAACGCCAGGTGGTGCGACTGATGCGGTGCAAATCGAGACACGAGATGGTATAGCGCATTTGTCACACAATCCAGGACGGGTAGATCCGACCAACGCGGCGTTTGCTTCGAGCCGTAAGCCACTGGCAGCGGAATTCATTTTCCAGGGCGATCCAGTCATTGTCATCGCCAACCATTTCAACTCCAAGGGTGGAGATCAAGCGCTGTTTGGAAAAGATCAGCCGCCACAGCTGGTGAGTGAAGTACAGCGGATGAAAATTGCCCGTGTGTTAAATAACTTCGTAAAAGAAATCCATGCAGCGGAAGCGAAAGCAAATGTTGTGGTGCTGGGCGATCTCAACGATTTCCCGTTTTCGAATCCGGTGCAGGAATTGGCAGATGGCGTTTTGACCAATATGGTCGAGAAACTGCCGAAGGGTGAGCAGTATACGTACGTGTACCAAGGGAACTCCCAAGTCTTGGATCAAATTTTGGTCAGCAACCACTTGAAGGATGACACAAAGGTTGACATCGTTCACATCAACGCTGGCTTGACCGAGAGCGAGGGACGTGTGAGTGATCATAATCCCGTCCTTGTCCAACTGGACTTGAAGGATCGTGGTACGCCGGAAAAAACAGCACAAGAAGTCGCGGAAAGCATTACGCAGCTCACACAGCCCGCAGCGGGTGAGACCCGTTTGAAGCTGCCAGAAGTACCTACAGGCTTTACTATCGCGATCAAGTCGTCTAGTGATCCAGCAGTCATTGCGCTGGATGGAAAAATTACGCTGCCATATCGCCAGACGAATGTAGACCTAGTTTTGGAGGTCACGCGAGCATCCGATCAATCGACAGCAGAAACGAAAGTATTGACCGTACAGGTTCCGGCCAAGCCGGATTCACCACCGCCAGTTACGCCGCCGGACAGAACACCCACACCGGACGCGCAGCGTGAGTTGAACAAGCAAGCAGCTCAAGTGATCTCCTCAAGTAACGGGGAGAAAGCCATTTTGGGTCAGGTGGATCAAGTGCTCAGCCATTTGGAAAAACTTCTGGATGCCAAGCAATGGACGCCGACGGAGAAATGGGAGACAGTCACGGATACGATCACGATTGTACTCGAGGCAGTAACCGAGCAGGCTGAGCGAGGAATTATCAGTGAAGAGACACTCCAAGATGTGACGAAGAGCTTTTTGGACAAAGCATTTGACCCGCTCACTGAAGATGGCATCGAGGATGAAGAGATTGCCCGCCTGGCACTTGCCTCTTTGACGAGTTTGGCGAAAACAGCGCTGGAGCCGCTCGATGAAAAGGATATTTCCAAAGAGGTAGCCAAGCATGTCCGAACATTGGCAGGAGAGCTCTTGAAAAAGCTTGGCACTGTCGTCATAGAAGATGGGGATGAAATCAAGGCAGATGACGAACAAGTAGATGAGCTTCTGGACGTACTCGGGGAATTCATGAAGGCAATCGAGTCCGTGAAAGAAAAGATCGGCTTTGCTCCTGTGCTGTTCGTTCAGGTGAAAGAAGGCGATGACGATGCGAGCGACACGCGTTCTCGCAAGGGAGAATCCGCTGATCCAACGGTGACCCTGGAACAACAGCTCGTTGAACAATTAAAGGAAAAAGAGGTAGGCATTCGCGTAACCTTGGACAGCGAAGCATGGGTTGAGGTGCCTGGCACATATTTTGCCGCTCAGCGTGCAAGAGAATTTGCTCTCACTCTGACACAAGCAAACGGGAACGGGTGGAAAGGTGTGCCGAACCCTGGCGAAGCGTATCAATTGCAAGTGTGGAGCAACGGTAAAAAAGTGACAAATCTCGGCAAAACAGGCTTTACACTTGGTCTGCCAGTCGCCGAGGACGCAAGCGAAAAGCTCCAGGCGTATTCGTACCGTAGCAATATGTGGAGAGCAGCTACTGGACTCAAGGGTAAAGCGATCCAGGTGACGAAGGAAGATGATTTGGGTAGCTTTACAGTAACAACGGCGGCAACTTATGTCGTCGGAGAGAGTGCCCTGAAAAGGATCGAGATCGAGCCGAAATCTCTCAAGCTAGCCCAAGGAGAGGAAGCACAACTCAAGGTGAAGGCGATCCTCGGTAATGATGCAGAAGAGGACGTTACCGAAGCAGCGGGTATCGAGTTCACATCAAGCAAGCCCGAACAGGTAGAGGTGGATGAGTCTGGACGTATTCTTGTCTTGGATGATGCCAAACCAGGGACAAGAGTGACCATCACGATCAGCTACAATGGCAAGACAGCGAAGGTAACTGTCACGGTTAAGAGCAATTGACGAAAAGAAAACGGGTTGGGAGAAAGCTTCCCAGCCCGTTTTTTTGTTGTGCAAATGGATTAGATACGTGCCATCCCCATCGCTTTTTCAACTTTGTATAGCATCTCATTCGCGACCTTATTCGCTTTTTCTGCCCCGGCAGTCAGGATATCATCCAGCTCTGAGGAGTGGAACAGCTGCTCAAAGCGTTCTTGAATCGGACGGAGTGTTTCTACGACAACTTCTGCCAGCTCGGTTTTGAATGCGCCATAGCCTTTGCCCTCGTACATCGCTTCAATCTCGTCCAGCGTTTTTCCGGAGCAGAGGGAGTAGATGGTCATGAGGTTAGAGACAGCAGGCTTTTCTGCTTTGTCATAACGTACAACGCTGTCGGAATCCGTCTGTGCGCGCTTGATTTTTTTCGTGATGGTGTCTGCATCATCCAGCATGGAAATGAAGGCGCCTTGGTTTGGATCGGATTTGCTCATTTTCTTGGTGCCTTCAGCAAGGGACATGATGCGTGCGCCAGTCTCTGGCAGGCGAACTTCCGGAATGGTGAAAATGTCACCATAACGGTTGTTAAAACGAGCAGCTAAATCACGTGTCAGCTCCAGATGCTGCTTCTGATCCTCGCCCACTGGGACAAAATCAGTGCCGTACAGCAAAATATCAGCAGCCATCAATGGAGGATAAGCTAGCAGACCGCCTGGAATAGATTCGCCGCGTCCATCGGATTTGTCCTTGAATTGGGTCATGCGCTCCAATTCACCCAAGTAAGAGGTACACAGCATGATCCAGCCGAGCTTGGCATGGGCCGGTACTTCCGATTGGACGAATAGCGTCATTTTGTTCGGATCGAGGCCAACGGACAAATAGAGAGCCGCGAGACGACGAATGTTTTCGCGCAGAACAGCAGGCTCCTGTGGAACGGTGATCGCATGCTGGTCGACGATGCAGTAAAAGCAGTTGAACTGATCTTGAAGCGGAACGAAGTGCTTCATTGCGCCCAAGTAGTTGCCGAGTGTCATAATGCCGCTCGGCTGAATGCCGGAAAAGATGGTTTTCATGGGAAAGTTGCTCCTTTCAATCGTGAAATATGAATTCAAAAAGTCGACTTTTCAGCACCGAGAAAATGGCGAGAAGCTGAAGAAGGAGGAGCGGAATGTAGGGGACCTACATGAGCACCGGACTTCGAAGGTGAACGCCATTTTCGATGCCGCATAAGCTTTCAGAACTACTTCGTGATCAAAAGTCGATTTTTTGAATGTCCACTTAAATACAAAAAGGTTCATCCGCCCTGGACAGGGACGAATGAACCGTGGTGCCACCCTTGTTATTTCGCGCAAGGAATCATCCATACGCAAAATCTCTTTAATCCGTACCGCTTCTGTGTAAGACAGCTTGATACGGTGTCCATTGTAACGTACGGACGTAACGCCAAGGCCTACTGCCGCCATAAGGGCGGGTTCGGTTTGGAGCTCGGAAGCCCATTCATCATTTCCTTAACACTGATTCGCACCAACCATCAGCTCTCTGAAGTCTCGCAAAATGACTACTCTTCTTCCTCATTGCCATCAAATGATACCCTTTGAGCAAACATTTTACATAGAGCGGAAGGAAAAAGCAAGTGGGTCTTGACAAGGAAATCCAAAAGTTGTAAAAATAACTCAAGAGTTATATAACTGATGAGTTACTTTTGGTAGGTGAGAAAATGACCAATGACAAATTGTCAAAAGGAGAGCTGAGTCGTAGTCGGTTGCTTGCGGCCGCAGCTTCTGAGTTCGCGGCAAAAGGCTTTCATCGTACACGGGTGAGCGACATTGTGAAAGCAGCAGGTCTGACTCAGGCGTCTTTTTACCAGTATTTCGACAGCAAGGAAGGCTTGTATCAGCAGTTGACGGACACATTCGTCACCAAGCTGTGGGAATTGGCGAATAGCGGTCAAAAGGTAACGGCTTTGACGAAGGCAGATGTCTTCCATCAGGTACGGGAAAACTTGCTCGCCTTGTTCCGATTTTTTCAGGATCAGCCCGACTTGACCCGGATTGTGCTGTATCAGGCAGAAGAGGGCGAAGAGCTGCATCGTAAGCTGGCTTCGATTGTTGCTGTCAACTTGCGACAAAATCAGACTGCTGGGCATGTTCGTGTCGAGTTGTCTGTGGAGATAGCGGCTGAAGCAATGATCGCAGTTATAGACCGGATGACGGCGCGGTATTTGCTGACAGGGGAGAAAACAGCGGAGCAGCTTGCAGATGACGCGGTATCTTTTTTGGCATATGGAATTTTGCAGGCAAACGAATAGGGAGTGGGTGCTTGTATGCTGGAGCTGTCCCATCTGATTTGGCTATTTTTAGTCGTTTTCATGTTTCATGATTTCGAGGAGATCGTGATGGTAGAAGGTTGGGTGCGAGCCAAGAAAGACATGATTAGACGGACTGTGCCAGAACGGCTTATGAAGATGCTGGAGCCGTCTCTTTCAATGAATACGGCGCAATTTGCTGTCGCAGTCTCCTTTATTTTCGCGGTTTTATCGGCAGCGGTCATCCTGACTGTCACGACGCTTTCGGCTGGAACGTACCTTCCGTTTTTCCTTGTTTGTCTGCACGTGATGTTTCTCCATGTGTTCATGCATGTTGGTCATACCGTTGTCCTTCGCACGTACACACCTGGTGTGGTGACGGCTGTGGCATTCGTTTTGCCGTATAGTTTATATACGTATGATCGATTGCTTGAGGCGGGGCTTGTGACGTGGCCGTTGCTATGGAGCACATTGCCGTTCAGCTTGCTGATCATACCTGTTTTGTACGTGGCACACCGGCTTGGGGAGGCAGCAGGTAAAATGATCCCCCGATGAGAAAAAGAAAGGGAGTATGTTATCCTAGTAGGAGAAGATTGGTGTGAAAGAGGGAATTTTGTTGAAGCTGCGACTAGGCGTAATAGGCGCGGATGATTCACTTGCCATCATCGAATCAGTCATGCGAGAGTTTCCCGAAATTGAATACTTGCCGATTGTCTATTGGAAAGAAGAAGAAATCCTCGATCTGATCATGCCGCATGTGGATGAGGTGGATATGTGGCTTTTCTCCGGACAAGTCCCTTATGCCATGGTGAGCGAGTCAGGCAAGGTTCAAGTCCCGATGGCGTATGTGCCTCATCTCGGTGCGAGCTTGTACAGAACCTTGCTTCATCTGTCCCATCAATTGGGAATCCGGGTGGAGGAAGTGAGCTTTGATACATTTTCACCAGAAGAACTGGAGCATTTTATGGATGAAGCGGGCATCGCTGGCGGCTACAAATGGCTCAAGCATTACGAGGGAGCGATCTCAGCCGATGAACTGGCGGATTACCACGAACAGCTTTGGAGGGCAGGCAAGACAAAGGTGGCTGTCACCTGCTTGCGGACAGCAGATGTAGAGCTGGCACGCAGAGGTGTCCCTGTACATCGGGTCGTGCCGACACGTGCAGGCGTGATTTCGGTCATTCACATGCTTTTGCGGACACACGAAATGCTTCACTTCAAAGATACCCAAATCGCTGTGCAGATGATGGAGATCGATCCATTTCGCGAGCTTGCCGGTGGCAACTTTTCCACAGATGAATGGCAAAATGCCGAGATCAAGACGATGGAAAAGCTGTTGCGCTACGCAAAGCATTTGCAAGGCTCACTAAAGACAGCAGGTCCCGGACGCTACGTTATTTTTACAACGCGGGGCAACCTGCAAGAAGTGACCCGTGACTATGCGACCATGCCGGATTTGGAAGAGCTGTTTGGCATTCGCGCTGATCTGGTGACGTGCGGAATCGGGATCGGCAAGACCGCTTATGAAGCAGAAATCCACGGTGGCGCGGCTTTGCTGCACGCCAAAGAGCGCGGGGCAGGCAACTGGATGGTCTTCTTTGATGACAAAAGCATCGCAGGGCCGCTTGGTCGTGATGAACAGATCACCTATCGGTACGACTCAGAAAAGCTGCAAGAGCTCAGTCAGCTTACCTCTCTAAGTGTCATGACGCTCGCCAAGCTTTACTCCATACTCAAAAAGCGAGGCTCTCAGGAAATTCATGCGACAGAATTAGCCTCATATCTGCAAATTCTGCCACGAAGCGCCAGACGAATCCTGATTGAACTGGAGTCAAAGGGACTAGCGCAGGTAATCAGAGAAGAAAACCCGCACCCGCGGGGCAGACCGCGAAAGGTGTATCGAATCGTATGGCAATCGCAATTGTAATAAATTTACCAATTAATCATTTCTTTCGGGAAATGATTTTTTTGTCGTTAAAAAATTGTTCTCAAATTCACATTTATGACAAATAATAAGAGATGTAAACAACTATGAAATTACATAAAAAACAATAATTACCAAGGAGGAGTTAACAAGTATGAAGAAATCGGTTTTTGCAGTAACACTCAGCTTCGCATTAGGTACCACTACATTCCTGCCGTTGGCTACGCAGGCCGCATCCGAAAGCATCGTCTATAGCGCTGAGTGGGATACCCCCGAATTTATCGGAGAAGAGTTCGAAGCAGAAGAGCTGGATGGCGAAGAAAAAGTTTGGGGATTCCTGGAACAGTACCAAGATTCCTTCCGCATTGATGGAGATGTGAAAGATCACTTTAAAGTGCTAGATGAAGTGACAGACAAAGAGACAGACATGACTCACTATCGCGTACAAGAAATGTACGAGGGCATCCCGGTCTATGGTTATCAGCAGACGATTCACGTAAACGAGGATGGAAATGTAACGGCATTCCTCGGGAACTACGCGCCTGACTTGTCAGACAATGATAAGCTGACGAAAAAACCAAAACTCAAGGCAGATAAAGCGGTTAAAGAGGCTATCAAGGATTTGGAGGATGAGATTGACAAAGAAGTGAAGAAGTTCGAAGTGAAGCCAGAAGGGAACCTCTACATCTACATCCACGAAGATGAATCGTATTTGGCTTACGAAGTGGAGCTGAATTTCCTCGATCCACAGCCAGGCCGTTGGAAGTATTTCATCGATGCAAACACTGGTGACGTGATTAACAAATACAATATGCTCCATGAGATTACAGGGACGGGTACAGGGGTACTAGGTGATTCCAAATCGTTCGAAGTAACGAAAGTAAGCAATACCAACTATACAACGAAAGATACGACTCGCGGCAAGGGAATTGAGACGTACACTGCACGGAACAGATACACTCTCCCAGGCACTCTTGGCTCTGATACCGATAACAAGTGGACAGATGGAGCACTTGTTGACGCGCATGCCTATGCACAGGCAACCTACGATTACTATAAAAACGCACATAACCGCAACAGCTATGACAACAACGGTGCGAAATTGATCTCCACTGTCCATTACGGTAGCAACTATAACAACGCATTCTGGAACGGCGTACAAATGGTATACGGTGATGGAGATGGAAGCGTATTCCGTCCACTGTCTGCTGGCTTGGATGTCGTCGCACATGAATTAACACATGCTGTTACAGAAAAAACAGCCGATCTGATCTATCAAAATGAGTCCGGTGCGTTAAATGAATCCATCTCTGATATCTTCGGGGCAATGATTGACAACGACGATTGGCTCATGGGTGAAGATGTATACACGCCAGGAACTCCAGGAGATGCTCTGCGCTCTCTCGAAGATCCAACCATTGCTGGTGATCCTGACCACTACAGCGATCGATATACAGGTCCAAATGACAACGGAGGCGTACACACGAACAGCGGTATCAACAACAAAGCGGCATACCTCCTCGCAGAGGGTGGCTCACACCACGGTGTAACGGTTACAGGCATTGGTCGCAATGACACAGCAAAAATCTACTACTACGCTCTAACAAACTACCTCAATCCAAACTCTAATTTCTCCGCTATGCGACAAGCAGCTATTCAATCCGCAACAGTTCTTTTCGGTGCTAATTCCCAACAAGTAGAATCTGTAAAAGATGCGTATGATGCAGTTGGCGTGCAATAATCACTAAAGTATTTTGCGACACGAAATATTTGTCATACTATTAAAAATTGTCTTGCTCCTATTGTGGGGCAAGACAATTTTTTGTATGTTGGTGGTAATTTACCTTGTGTGTATATGGAGTAGAAAGGAGTATCTCATGGATCATCTAAAAAACATAGTGAGACACCATTATGATATAGACGCTGTTGATGTGACCCCTCAACAAGGTGGATGGTCGGCGCTTGCTTATAAAGTCATTAGCCACCAGCACTCCTATTTCTTGAAGGTCTATGAAAAAAGCAGAGCATCTACGCCCAAGTGGACAGCGCTGATCGATAAGTATGTTCCCATTATCCAATGGCTATCACGTCAGACCAGACTGCAAGGCAAAATTCCAGTTCCGCTGCTGACTAGAAACGCAGCATTTAAACATGAAGACGACATGGGCATCTATCAACTGTTTTTATATATTGAGGGGAAAACCATTGGGAGCCAAGTGTTAAACTCGATGCAAGTTCGCCAGTTGGCAGAAATCATAGCAGAGTTGCATTTGTACACAGAAGAAATCCCGGTCAGTACGGCTGCCATCAAGGAAGACTTCCGCATCCCATTTGCCGAGCAGTTTAGAGAAATGCTGAACGAAGATATCTATCGTCTGCCTGATGATGTGGATGAAATCGTCAGACCTTTTGTAAACGTACTGGCTGACCGCATGAATAAGTTGGAGATGATTGCAGAGGAATTGCGAGGCAGTGAGGTAAAAATGAAGCTTTGCCATACGGATATTCACAACTGGAACCTGATGCAATCTGATCACCAGCTCATTCTCATAGACTGGGAAGGATTGAAGCTGGCTCCAGTAGAAGCCGATCTGATGTTTTTGGTAGATGAGCCTTTTTTTGAGGAGTTTATGACTACCTATCGGAAGACACATCCAAATTATGTGATCAATCGACAAGCGCTGGAATTCTATCAAATCCGGCGTAGGCTGGAAGATATAGGTGAACTGCTAGAGCAGCTTCTGTTTGATGAGCAGGAAGAACAAGATCGAGTGGAGACGATCGGACATTTGAAAGGGGAATTGAGGAAGATTGATAGCAGGGAGGCTTAACATGATAGACGTTACTTACTTGGAAAGGTTATTCCTAAATAGAAGGGAAGATCTACATCTCAGATTGGGTGATATTGGTGATTTGCTCGAGTATGGAAACCCTAATCGAAATGACGTTATCACATTTACAAAGTATGTCCTGGAACTTGCGATTGCAGAGGAAAACTTTGAAGTAAAGGAAAGTTTGTTTTATCTACTCATGAATGCAGTAACCTTTCAAGGAGTCGCAAGAAATGTAGAATGGGAGCCATTAGCAGATGTTCTGCCAACACTGGAAGACGCTATCCTTATTTATGCATTAACCATCCTGGGTTTTTCAAAAAACCGAAAATTTATAAAAGTAATTGAGCCGTACTTATATTCTCCGAACGATTCTATTAGGGAAACTGCGGCGGAAGCATTGGAGGAAATCAATTATTACGTAGAAGGATCTCCGTAAGGAAATCGAACAGCTATTGAGACAGTCTAGGACTTTATTTCAGGGGGCCATGGCTGCCTCCTTTTCAAAATAGACAGACTATTATACAATTAAGGACATAACCGTTAATCAACCGTTATTGGCTTTACATAGAAGGGGGAGTGGCGCGTCATGATCAATTCGGATCGATTGTGGGATCGATTGGGACAGCTTGGCAACGTCGGGAAGCAAGAGGCGGGCGGCATCACGCGGTTGTCTTTTACGCCTGAGGAAAGGGCGGCAAAAGATCTCGTCACAGGCTTTATGAAAGAAGCAGGTCTCACCGTTCGCGAAGATGAGGTTGGGAACTTGATTGGGCGAAAAGAAGGGAAAAATCCGGCCGCTCCTGTCGTTTTAGTTGGCTCGCATATCGACTCCGTACCAAATGGCGGCGATTATGACGGCCCACTTGGCGTGCTGGCTGGCGTAGAAGTTTTACAGACGATGCAAGAACAGGGAATCGAAACAGAGCATCCGATCGAAGTCATCGCGTTCACAGATGAAGAAGGAACCCGTTTTGGTTACGGGATGATCGGCAGTCGCGGTATCGCGGGTCTGATCAAGCGTGACGAGCTGGAACAAGCAGACAAGAATGGGGTCACGATTGCCGAAGCAATGCGACAAACAGGGCTTGATCCAGACCGCACCAGTCTCGCCGCGAGAACGCCTGGAAGTGTAAAAGCGTATGTGGAACTACATATCGAGCAAGGTAAAGTACTGGAAAGCCGCGGCCTATCTGTCGGGATCGTGACAGGAGTGGCGGGCCCGCTCTGGTTGAATTTCGTGCTGGAGGGAGAAGCCGGTCATGCCGGGGCAACGCCGATGAATTTGCGCCGTGATCCGATGGCAGCAGCCGCTCAAGTGATGCTGGTCATCGAGGAAGAAGCCGGACGGACAGGAACCAGTGTAGGGACGGTTGGACGCCTGCAAGCATTCCCAGGCGGGGTGAATGTCATTCCTGGACGAGTCGAGTTTTCGCTTGATTTGCGCGACGTGGACGAAGCGATCCGCGATGAAGTGGAACAGCGTATTTACGAACGGGCAAAAGTGATCTGTGCTGAGCGCAATGTTACGTTGAGAGTGGAACTGCTGCAACGCATAGCTCCTGCTGTATGCTCGGACGATATCCAGCATGCTGTAGCCGAAGCATGTAAAGCAGAAGGCTTGGAAGCATTTAGACTCCCGAGTGGAGCAGGGCATGATTGCATGCAGCTAGTTGAGCTGTGCCCGGTTGGCATGATTTTCGCCAGGTCCAAGGATGGCATTAGCCACAACCCGGCAGAGTTCACGACAAAAGAGGATTGTGCGAACGGAGCACAAGTACTGTACCGCACCGTTTTATCCTTAGCAAAATAGGCATATGAGATAGTAAGTGGGGGAGCCACGAAAATCAGGAGGAGAGCGGCATGACAGCAATAGCAGTGGTAACACTTAATAAGGCGGTCGAAGAAATCAAGGATCAGGTAATTGCGTGGAGACGCTATTTGCACGAGAACCCTGAATTATCCTTCCATGAAGAAAAAACAGCACAGTTTGTATACGAGACATTGCTTTCTTTTGGCAATCTGGAAGTGTCCAGACCGACGAAAAACAGTGTGATGGCCAGATTGATCGGTTCCCAGCCTGGAAAAGTGCTTGCCATGCGCGCTGACATGGATGCATTGCCGATTACGGAAGAGAATACGTTTGAATTCGTCTCGAAAAATCCTGGTGTCATGCATGCGTGCGGACACGACGGACATACTTCCATGCTGCTCGGAACGGCAAAGCTGCTGTCCGGGATGAAGGATCAGATCAAGGGAGAGGTTCGTTTCTTCTTTCAGCACGCGGAGGAAGTATACCCGGGCGGAGCGGAGGAAATGGTACAGGCAGGCGTCATGGACGGCGTAGACATGGTGATTGGTACGCATCTGTGGTCGACGATGGAGTTTGGGACAGTGGGTATCTGCCCAGGTCCAATGATGGCAGCTCCCGATACGTTCTGGATCACGGTACTTGGAAAAGGCGGACATGCGGCGCTCCCGCATGAAACGATCGACAGCATCGCGATTGCGGCACAAGTGGTGACCAACCTCCAACACATCGTATCCCGCAATGCCGATCCGCTCGATAATCTGGTTCTCTCTGTCACACAATTTGTGGGGGGAACGACACACAACGTCATTCCGGGTGCGGTAGAGATTTGCGGGACAGTCCGCAGCTTTGACAAAAATCTGCGCGAGTCTGTTCCGGAACTCATGGAACGCGTGATCAAAGGCATTACAGAAGCGCATGGCGCTGGTTATAAGTTCAAGTACGAATTTGGCTATCGTCCGGTTATCAACGATGCCGAAGTGACGAAATTGATGGAAGAGGTCGTGGAAGAATCACTGGGAGCAGAATGGGTAGAGCATATGCGCCCAACCATGGGGGGCGAGGATTTCTCGGCCTTCCAGCAAAAAGCGCCAGGCTGCTTCTTCTACGTCGCCGCCGGAAACAAAGAAAAAGGCATCACATATCCGCACCACCATCCACGTTTTACAATCGACGAGGATGCGCTCGAAGTCGGCGTAAAAATGTTCGTCAACGCGGCCAGAAAAATCGTGATGGAATAGAAACAGGGTAGCGATCATTCTCCAGTCATAATCCAAAAGTAAGGCAGCTTGTCAATGTGGCAAGCTGCTTTTTTACGTTTACCTTCCAATAGAGCCCACAATCCGGGACTCAGGTAGTGGTACGCAAAGCGTGTGTTTTGTTGTGTTTGTGGTTGATGTGTTGTGTATTTAATTTTTAATTCATTGTTTTTTCTTTTGATTTTAATAAACCCTCAACACTGCAGCTATAAAATGAATGCAAACAGACCTGGATTCTTTCTAAGTGATAGGGATCGGGGCAGAAAAAGGGAGGCTTGATAATTACGTAAGCAAGTGATGAAGCAAATCAAGCCGATGAAAAGAAAATGAATTGAGATCAGAGGAGGAGAGGTATCATGAAAAAAATCCTGAACCAAAAAGGACTTGCTGCCCTTTTAACAGTTACAACTCTCGTTACCGGTGGAGTCATCGCACCAGCTCCATTTCTGAATTCGTCTGTTTATGCGACGGCAGAGGCGGCGAAAGAACTCCCATCTGAAAAGCAACTCTATCGTTTCCTGTTTGAGAATAGCATAGAGGATAGCTCAGAATCTCACTATCCAGTGCAAGTGTTCGGAACACCAACGTTCGTGGAAGGACGTGTAGGATTGGGGAAATCCATTCACTTCCAGTCAACCTCAAAAGACAATGCAACCTGGATAGATCTGGGTGAAAATGACGAAATGAAGTTTGGGGAAACACAAGATTTCACCATTGCCTTCTGGGTAAAATCTCCTGGCGTTGACGCTGATCCTGGCATTATCTCCAATAAAAACTGGTCAAGCGGTGGTAACGTGGGGTGGTTCATCGGACTGCAAGGTTCTACGTTAAAGTGGAATTGGCGCACATCCGACAGCTCCCGTCTCGATGCAACGATTCCAAACATTGCGGATAATGCATGGCACTATGTCGTCGTTTCTCATGATCGGGGTGAACTGGCAACGATCTACGTCGACGGTAAAGTAGCAAAAACAATCGACATCAGCCAATCCAAGGGAACAATCGACACTAGCTTCACTACCAAGATTGGAGTAGATGGCGCTGGAAACCATTTTGGAAACCGCTATGACGTACAGTTGGACCAATTGCAGATTCTGAGTCGTACCGTTACAGATGAAGAAGTAGCTGATAGTTACGCAAGTGCTCCGAAAATTCCAGTGAAGAGCATTTCATTGGATCAGAAGGAGCTCGAATTGAAAGCTGGAGCAACGATGCCTGTTACAGTTGTAATTTCCCCGAAAGAAGCATCCGTTCAGGATGTCAGATGGAGTTCCAACAACAAAGAAGTCGCGAAGGTCGAAATGGTCAATGGACGCCCAACTGTTGTAGCAGGTAAACCGGGCAAAGCAAAACTCACAGTGAAAACTGTCGATGGAGGCAAAACGGCGAAAGCGGAAGTAATCGTTACGAATTCGATTGACGTATCGGGAGACGGCCTCCTAACCGAGGAAGATTTGAACGTCATTATGAACAACCAAAAGAGCCGCTTCGGTGACCGGCGTTGGGAAAAAGCGCAACACGCGGATATTAACAATGACAAGAAAGTGGACAAAGCCGATGTGGAGATGATGAAAGAAAAGCTGGCTCCTTATAAGAACGATTTCCTTTACAGACGTGTCGTGGTTATCGGCATCGATGGTGCAGGGGATGCAGTCAAAGATCCGGAAGCAAAAGCGACGAATATCTTGAAACTGATCGAAGAAGGTGCTGGAACATTTGAAGCCAAAGCAGAGCTGCCCACGATCAGTGCGCAAAACTGGGGATCTATCCTGCATGGCGTCACTCCTGACAAGCATCAATTGACAAACGATAGCGTAGCGGCTACTCCTTATCCGGAGAAAAACGAGTATCCTTCCTATATGAAGCTGTTGAAACAAGAGCGTCCTAAGCTCCAGCAAGCTTCCTTCGCTACATGGAGCCCGATCAATATCGGTATCATTGAAGATTCAGCAGGTTCTTACAAGCAAAACAGCGGGTCGGATGAAGCGACTGCGAAAAAAGTAGTCGATTATATCAAAAAAGAGGGTGAAAATACTCGTAACATTTTCGTTCATCTGGATGAAGTCGACGGGGCTGGTCACAATCAAGGCTATTTCACACCGGCATTTTATAAAAAGCTCCAAAAAGCAGATGAGTATGTAGGTAATATCCTCGAGGCACTGGAAGAGGAAGGACTGATGGAGGATAGCCTGATTATCATTACGACTGACCACGGTGGGAAAGGGACAGGGCATGGGGGTTCTTCACCGGGAGAACAGACGATTTTCTGGGCGGCAAAAGGTGGCTCCATCACGCCTGGTACAGAGCTCTCAGAGGTAGTAAACACAGACACTGCCGCCGTAGTAGCCCATGCGCTTCGGTTGGAATTGCCTGAAAATTGGGATGCTAAAATTCCAGAAGGGTTGTTTCAAGACAACAAGTAAAAAGACCCTGGCTGTTTTTAACCGACTCGAAAATTTTAAAAACTAAAAAGTTATTCCTTATTCCACCATGGTGTAATAGGGGATAACTTTTTTCTTTCCAGCTAGTGACAACGAAACTAGTACAGACGAATCAGCTTTTGCCAAAAGGAAGTTTTTCTACTTGCGTCCTTGATCTTTGCCAACTCGATTTTGGCATCCATAATGTCATTCATTGCCTTGGTCAAGCGGCGATCTCGTTCCTTCAGGTTGTTGGTAATATAGGTTTCCTGCTTTTCGACACGGGCTAACAGCGCCAAGTAGGCAGCGTCTTGTTGCTGGACATGGGAAGCCAAGGCATGCAGCTTTTCATCCAGTTCTTCAATAACGGCAGTATGGTTCAAAGCTGGATGTGAGGAAACAGGGGCAGCGAATGCAACCGCAACGGCTGTTTCCTTTCGGGCAGGTTCAGGTGAGCTTTGCGTAGCAACCATTCGGGCAGCTTCATCTTGCGGAATGAGTTGATCCTTTGTTAAGGTATAAAACCGCTGAAGACACGTAATATCAACCTGCCTGTACTCCCGACGATTCTGACTATCTCGCAAAAACCAGTAGCCGTGCTGTTCCAAGAGCACGCTCCACTTGCGCAGGGTGCTGGCCCCAATACCTAACAGTCCCGCAACTTCTCTGCCACTGTATGTTCTCTCCCGTGCCAATAACTCGATAACCTCTCCCATGGAAATCCCTCCTCTGACGTAAGTCCGCTCATCTCTTGCTATACCGTTTCTGTACGTGAAAATGGTTTTCCTTTTGGAATCGTGCGACAAAATCTCACAGTGTTCGTGAACGGAGGACGGTTTTGGCGTCATTATGCCACCAGACGACAAAGTTGGTAAGAGAGTGTAGGGCAAAATAAGGACAAATGACGGACGGGTACAAGTACATTTTCTCTTTCACTCCGCATTTGCTCAATAGGGCTATGCCAAATGTACATAGGATGCATGAGAAGGAGGGATTGACCATGTCATTTAAAGACCAAGTAAAAAAATTCGAAGGCAGAAATGTTAAGGTTGCTACTGTAGACGGTACTTTTTTCGGCCGTCTGGTACAAGTAAAATCGACCACTATTATTTTGGAAGAACGCAATGGTAATCGCCGCACCATTATTCGTGATTCAAAAATTGTTGCTGTTACAGAGCATGACGGCGATGATTGCTAAGTTCTGATTGTAGAAAATTAGAGTTTGTTTCTCAGGCTGTCGAGTGATCGACGGCCTTTCCTATTCTTTACACCCTGCAGCATGGTAACATAAAAGGGACTGAAAAAACGTTGCGAATAGAGGGGGTACCACTATGTTGGATATTCGGTTTCACGGACATTCTTCCGTGCAAGTAACAAGTGAAGGGCATTCGATTATGATTGATCCATTTATTTCAGGAAGCCCAGTGGCAGCAACCAAGCTGGAAGACATCTCGGTTCAGTACATCCTTCTGACACATGGACACCAAGATCATATTCTGGATGCGGTAGAATTGGCCAAGAAAAACGATGCGACAATCGTTGCAACCCATGAGCTTGCTACCTATTTGAGCTGGCAGGGAGTCAAGACCATCTCGATGAATCTGGGAGGCTCTGTCAAACTGCCATTTGGAAAAGTGAAAATGACACAGGCGTTCCACAGCTCCGGTGTTGTGTTGGATGATGAAAAACAAATCGTGTACATGGGAATGCCAGGGGGCTTTGTGATCGAGCTGGGTGGAAAAACGATCTATCACGCAGGGGATACAGGGCTGTTCGGTGACATGAAGCTGATCGGAGAGCGTCATAACATCGATTTGGCGTTCCTGCCGATTGGCGATGTGTTCACAATGGGACCTGAGGATGCAATCGTGGCTGCTGAGTGGGTACAAGCAGATTTCGTTGTGCCCATTCATTACGATACATTCCCGCCGATTAAACAGGATGGGGAAGCATTCGTGGCTGAGCTGGCCGAAAAAGACATCAGAGGCAAGGCATTGAAGCCAGGAGAGACGTTGCGTCTGCCATAACACGATCTCGATACATATTACCGCTAATCTACGGAGGATGGATTAGCGGTTTTTTTCTATGTATGTGGCTGCGGTGGGGAGAAGAATATTTCCAGACTAGGCTCCAGGCTCCGTCCC